>NZ_JAFHKK010000009.1 GCF_016937535.1 Sulfurospirillum tamanense
CCCAGACCAAAAATGCTCTATTACACCAAAAGACCAATATCCATCAAAACTATCATCCAAAAAAGGCAAATTCATCACATCTGCAACTTCCAAGTTTAGATTTGGATATTTTTCTAGCACTCTATTTACAGTCTCTTCAGCATAATCAACCCCAACAACATCAAATCCAGCATTTTGAAGAGCTATAACTTTACCGCAAAGTCCACACCCACCTTCTAAAATCTTTGTTCTGCTATTGAGATATTTTTGTGTTATTTGAGGATATATTTTACTCAATCGCATTCCTGGGTCACCAACTATTCCTTCAGACCATTTTTTATCCCAGTATTCAGATGTGGCATTTTTTTCTATAACAACTAGTCTATTTGTATCAATGTCTATATATGTTTTTCTTTTCATTTATTTCCTACTTCTATAAATCTAATCTTTGACAATTTTATCTACCACTTTTTTTACATTTTCCCCCAATGACTCAGCCGGATAAAACAATGAACGAATATCTTGCGAGAAAGAATTACACACTTCGAGCAAATGCTCCTTGTTGGAAAAGCAATCATAAATCTCTTTTTTTGCTTCTTCGCCATCGCTAATTAAGTAATATTTTTTTCTGTCATACAATAAATAATGATTAATATGGTAAGCATTATTAAGTTGCTTGGCAAGCGTTGAAAACTTATTTTGAGAATTAATTTTAATCTGCATAACGGGAAGTCCAAAAAGGGCTGCATCAATAGCAAATGTCGTCCCAAGGTTAATAACTAAATCCGCCATAAGCATTTCTTTAATCCTTGTTTCATTATAACTTTCAGCCAATAAAAGATTTTCTTTTTCTCCATGTGTATTAAATGAACATATTTCAACATTATCATAGCATCGAAATAGATTAAACATTTCTGGTTTCTGGTTAGGTTTTGGCTTAATTAACAGCTTTAGACCCATTTCCTTAAGTGCTGTGCACAACAAAGTAACAAACTCGCATTCTTCCTTAAAAAGACCTCTTGGGGCTGTTTCTGAAAATGTGAATGCATACATAACTATAAAAACATTATCCTTTTTCAGAGGCTTTTTCCTACTCTCAAAAATATAGCGAAATGGCATTGGAAAAGATATGCCATAATTTACATCATGGTTAAATCTCTTCCAGTCACACAGTAAAGTTTCGTTCCAGCCAAAAACAAATTTAGACTTATGGCCCGATGCCTTGTCCAAAGAGGGATGGTCCCAACTTCCAATAAACGTATAAACATCAAGCTCCTTGTGTACAAGGAGCCAAGACAAGTGTATTTTTGTAACATAAACAATTTTTTTGCTTTTAAGTGGATTTTTTACAAGAAAACTAAAAATTGTTTTGTATAAAAAAAGGAGTCCCTTACATGCTCCCTTGCTAAAAAGAAAATTGCATGTCCTATTTAAAAACGAGTGTGTCTTTATTGCAATATAGTGCTTTTTTTCAATTTCTTCCAGAAAGATAGTTTCTCCTTTTGAAATTAAATCAGGAAAAGCACTTAGAACGCTTTTGGAAACACAAAAGTAAATCTTATAATTTCTTCTAAGGCACTCTTCTATATATGGCACCAATGACGCAAATTGCAATGGATACCTTCCCATAAATGTTATTTCTCTCAAGAATGCTCCTTAATGTATTTAGCCATCTCAAAATCAATCTCTTCGTCAATATCAACAGAGCTTTTTCTATCCATCTTGTAAGCAAAGATATTTTCTTTTAGAAAAAAACTTTTTTCTTCTAAAAGCTTATCTGTTTTACATATATAAATAGCGCCATTCAGCCTAAAAAACTTTTCCAAGTCTTGACTTCGTTTACTTAAAACCTCATCTCTTAAAAAACCTTTCATGCTTCCATCGTTTGGTAGTGTGTTGGCCCAAAGTGGGCTATGGTCCATTTCTGCTACACTTATAATGGCGTCAGCATTTTTTTCTTCAAGTAGTCCTATGGCTTCATCAATATGTCTTGCATTCCTCAATGGACTTGTAGGCTGCAGCAACACTATATAATCATACTTTTCAAAATTATTTACAGCATGCTCTATGACATCAAAACTGCCGGCCGTGTCACTTGCAAGCCCATCGGGCCTCTTGATAGTCTCTGCTCCATGCTGCTTTGATATCTCTAAAATCTCATCATCATCACTACTTACTACCACTCTATCAATATAGTTGCTTTTTAGTCCAGCTTCCACACTCCAAACGACAAGAGGCTTCCCACATAAAACAAGTATATTTTTTCTAGGCAATCTTTTGCTTCCGCCACGCGCTGGAATAATCGCTAAAAAAGTTTTATTTTTATACATTAAAACACCTCACCATACTCATCATTGGCCTTTTTGTACTCTTCTATCCGCCCGATGTCCAGCCAATACTCTCTAAGCGGAAACGAGATAGCATTTTTATTGTCACTTATAATCTTGTCAAAAAGCGTAGGCATGTCGTAAAATTTATTTTGCGGGATAAGTTCAAGCACTTCGGGTGAGAGCATGTATATCCCAGCACTTACAAAAAACTTATGGGTGGGTTTTTCTTCTATTGAGAGTATTTTGCTGTTCTTTACATGCACAACCCCATAAGGTACTTGAAAGTCGTATTCTCGCACACACATGGTTCCCGTGGCATTGTTTGCCAGATGGTAGTCGTGTAGGTGCTCAAAGTTTACGTTAGTCAGCAGATCTCCATTCATGACAAAAAACGGTTCTGTTGGCTTTACATGTAAGAGACTCAACGCTCCTGCTGTGCCCATTCTTTGCTCTTCAAAAACATACTCTATGCTAACACCAAACTCGCCACCATCTCCAAAATACTCTTGTATCACGTGTGATTTGTAGTTCACACACATCACGATGTTAGCATAGCCATACTCTGCAAATTTTTCTATGATGGTCTGGAGAATCGGCTTGTTGCCCACTTTGAGCATGGGTTTTGGGGTGTTGTCTGTGAGCGGTCGCAAGCGCGTGCCAAGTCCTCCTACCATTAGTACAACTTTATTTGTTTTTTGCCTTGGCTTGATGAGTTCTTCTATTTCCTGAATACCAACTATCTTGCCATTTTCATCTACGATGGGTATCTGATGCAGTTTTTTGGCAAGTGCTATCTTCAAAATCTCTTCTTTGGTGTCGCTAATGGTGGCGATGGTCGGGGTCGTAAAGGTGATGCTCTCAATAGAACTATCCAGAGTAAGCCCTTTGAGCAGCCCCCGCCTTATATCTCCATCGGTCAAAGTGCCTATTAGCCTATCGTCATCGTCCACGATCAAGGCGATTTGCATAGCTGCTTTGTCTATAATCTCTAAAGCTTCTTTTATGGTTGCGTTTTTATTGATCTTTATATTGTCTATGTTTTTCATTTCACCTCTTTCAAAAGAACAAAACTCTCAGCATATTCGCATCCACATGTGGCGCCCCTAAAAGTTGCCAGCGCTCTTATGTTTCGTTCACTTCTTGGAAAGGGATGTTCGGCTATTTCGCTTTTAAAAACTTTCATAATCTCTATCTTTTTTTCAAAAAAATCACTTATATCTACAAATACATTTGGCACGAAACCCTCTTCTTTAATGCTTGGCGCAAATTCTGTTTCGCTCAAAGTTTCCATCATATAAATTTTTTTGATAAAAGGATAACGGAATGATTTTGTACAGCTATAACTCACTTCAAATATTTTTCTATGATCACTATGAACATCACCTTTAAAAGGAAGATAGATAGTATTTGGTTGCACCTCATTGATTACTTTAGAAATAGCACCAATAAGCTCACTCATAGAATATTCGTCAACTTGCATTGTTTTTAGACGTAGATTATGCACACTATCAAAGCCATACATGGCACCGACAAAGCTTAGTTCTTTTTCTCTTTGTGTATAGTAATTGTGGTCTTTGCTTAGCGTCGTACAAATAAGCCAATGAATTTCATCCCCGCTTGCTTTATGTTTTAGCAAGGTTCCTCCGCATCCCAAAGTTTCATCATCTGGGTGAACAGCAACTATTAAGACTTTGTTATTCATAGATACTCCCCAACTTTTGGTAGTTCTTTAAAATCATGTTCAATAATTTTTATTGCTTTATCATAGGTTTTTACAATAATTGCCTTATTGCTATTTTCTAAAACTTTTCCAAATTCAATATTATCTTTATCAAATTCTATCTCCTCAACTTTCCAAACAGATACATCTTGTCCATTGTATTCAATATGTGCTCCAATATAAGGTTTTGTCAATGCACGAACAAGATTATAGATTGCATTTGATGTCATTCTAAAGTCAATTTTTCCGTCAGCTTTTCCTCTTTTTCTCCAAACATTAGCTTTGTCGTGATTTTGCCTCACCCTTTTAAAGCTATTTTTTTGAAGTTTTGGCAAAAAATCTTTTATTTGATTTAATGCTATATTTGAAATTTTACTATACAAACTTTTCGCATCATCTTCATATGAGATTTCAAACTCTTCTTGAGATAAAATATCCCCATCGTCAGCGCCTTCTTGCATAAAAAAGAAAGTTGAAGCACTTTTTTTAAGCCCTAAAGCCAGAGCCCAAACAAGTGGATGCCTTCCTCTATTTTGTGGCAATGCGGCAGGATGATAGCCAACTACACCCATAGGCGCTAAAGTCAACAACTCTTTTTTTATTAAACTTGACCAGCCAAAGCAAAAAATGATGTCAGGACTCAAGGTCTTAACCCACTCAATATTTTCTCTTGAATTAATATCATCTATACATTTATAAGGTATTTTATTTTCTTTGCACAGAGGCGTTAAGTCTGCAAAATCACTATTAAAGGTTGATTTTGCTTTTGCACAAACTCCAACTACTTCTGCTTTTAATTCAATTAGCCTATTCAAAGCTTTATATGAAAGCTCAACCGTTCCTATGAATAAAATTTTCACACATTAACCTTTAAGTCATAAAAAGATTTTTTCAAAATATTTCCCAAATCTACAGTTTTTAAAACCTCAACTATTTTTTTACTAGCACATCCATCGCCATAAGGATTTTTAGTAGTTTTTAGAATTTCTTGAAATTCTTGTGAATATAGCTTCGCAAAAGCTTGTTGGATTGAGCTTTTATTTGGCCCACAGTCAATTACACTGGCAGCCTTTATGCGACCTTTTTGCCTATCCCCTATGTTTATTGTTCCAATTTTAAAACTAGGAGTTTCGGCTAGTCCACTAGAGCTATTGCCCACTACAGCATCTACAAGTTGTAAAGCACTTAGGTATTTTAGCTGCCCTAAAGAGGTAAATCCTACTGATTTATCAGAATTTTTTGCTACATACTCATCTATCATTTGGTTTATAATCCTGCCGTCGGTGTCGCTATTTGCTTTTGTAAAAATGGTGTTTGTGTCTTGCAACTCATCAATAGCATCGAGCAACTCTTGAAATTGGTCTTTGGCGGTTGCATTTTCCAAAGTCACAGGATGAAAAGTGACTAGGATATTTTTTTTATTAAGTTTAAAATCAATAGACTTTTCAAACTCTTTGCATGTAAGAAGATTTAATCTTTTGATATTCTCAATCCCCATACCGCCTACATTAAACACTCTGCTCGGATGTTCTCCAAGCTGAATAACTCTATTTCTGTACTCTTCTGTTGCCACAAAATGCAAATGGCTCATTTTGGTGATGCTATGGCGAATTGGCTCATCGATTAATCCCTCAGTGGCTTCGCCACCGTGCAGATGGGCTATGGGAACGCGCGCTATCATCGCAGCGCTTGCGGCGCTAAAGATTTCGTATCTATCTCCCAAGACAACAACCACGTCAGGCCTTAGCTCTTCGTAGGCTTCCGCAAAAGATATTTGAGCCAATCCCATTGACTTTGAAATGCCAATAGGCGTGTCAGAAGACAAAAGCATCTCAATTTTTTTGCTACATGTAAACTCTTTTTCTATTTCTTTATACGTTAAACCAAACTCAGGGCTTAGATGCATCCCTGTGGCTATGATTTGAAGCTCCAATTCACGGTCAGATTCTATCTCCCTCATAAGCCAATAGAGCAACCCGTATTCCGCTCTAGTACCTGTAACTACACAAATTTTTCGTTTCATATCAACTCATCTTCTTTATAATCTTTGAGCGCAACAGTTCCCATAATCTCATCCCATCGCATAGGACTTATACCATTTCCTGGGCGCTTGATGGTGATATTTCCTTCGCTTAAGATGTCGCCTTTTTTGATGGCTTTTTTTGCCACTATACTTTTTCTAACTATTGCCTTGTTTGGCATTTCACTTTTGCTAGGTTTTTTTATGCTACTTCCTAGTGCTAGCTCTATATTGCGGATGGCTTTCACCATGGCCTTTAGCTCATCTGGTTCTAGGCTCGCTTTGTGGTCTGGGCCTTCCATCGTTTTATCAAGTGTGAAGTGTTTTTCTATGCAGCTCGCCCCCAATGCCACTGCCGCTATATCCACCTCTATGCCTAGAGTATGGTCACTGTAGCCGTACGCCACATCAAAAGTAGTACCGATAGTCACCATAGCTTTTAAGTTGACATCTTCCATGGGAGTGGGGTACTGCGTGTTGGCATGAAGTACGGTGATGTTTTCTTTTTTCGTGCCAGCACTTGTGAGGATGTCTAGCGCATCTTCTATCTCTCCCATGTCCGCCATACCAGATGAAAGGATGACTTTTTTGCCCAGTTTTCCTAGGTATTTTAGATAGGGAAGATTAGTAATCTCACCACTTGGGATTTTAAATATATCAAGACCCAAGTCGCTCAAAAGCTCTATGCTGTCATGGTCAAAAGGGGTGGAAAGAAACATGATGTTTTTTTCCTTGCAGTATGCTATGAGTTCTTTGTGAATATCAACATTAAGCTCAAGCTTTTTGAGCATGTCGTATTGGGACTCATTTTTACTTGTCGTGTCTTTTTGGTACTCCGCTTTTTGCGCATTTTTGGACGCAAGCTTATCGGCCTTAAAGGTTTGAAATTTCACCGCATCCGCCCCAGCTTCTGCTGCTACATCGATGAGCTTTTTGGCAAGCTCTAAACTTCCATTGTGGTTTACCCCCGCTTCGGCTATGATGAAAACTTTTCTCATTTTACTATACTCCCCGCTTTGATAAAACCATCTATAGTGACATACTCTTTACATGTAGCGTTGCTTCCGTAGAAAGTATTTGCCTTTACATGTACACCACCGTTGATGATAGCGCCTGTGCTGATGTGGCAGTGTTCTTCTATGTGCACATCGTGCTCTACGAGGGCTTTTGAATTGATGATACAGTTTTTACCCACACTTGCGCTGGCGTTGACTAGCGCGTGGTGCATCACTACTGTTCCTTCTTCTAGTTTGGCGTGTTTAGATACATACGCCAAGGGTGAAATAATAACAGGGAGTGTAAAACCAACCTCTTTGGCAAGATTAAACAACCTAACGCGCAAAGCGTTTGATGTGATGTGACCTACAGTGATGAGCGCATAGTTGCATGTAGAAACAAACTGTTTTAAGTCATCATCGCAGCCTATGACATCATAGCCCAATACTTTCTTGCCGATGTTTTCTTTGGTGTCTATGATGCCTAAGATGGTGTAAATGTTTTGTTGCTCGATGACATCGACAACTGACTTGCAGTGCCCCCCGCCGCCGATTAAGATAATGTTTAATTTTGAATTTTGAATTTTGAATTCTTTGTTATTCATTTGTCGGCCTTGATGATTTTACTATGCTTGTTAGAAGTTTGATAATTTCTTCAATATCTAAAACCAATGATGCCACATGATTGTCGTTAGTATTTAAATAATCGGTTTTGGCCAGTAAGTCTATCCAGTATTTTGTCTCTCTTGCTTCTTTACTTGCTATGCTCATCTTTGATATAAAGTCAGCTTTACTTTGTCCTGCTTGGGCTTCGTTTATATTTGCTCCTATTGATGTACCACTTCTTAGAAGTTGCTTTGACAAGACATATTCTTTTTTTTCATCACAAAGGTACTTGTAAAGTTTTACAATCCTTACAGCAAAAGCAAATGATTTATCTAAAATGATATTCTCCTGCTTCATGCCGCTTTACCATCATTCAAAATTAAACATTTAAAATTCAACATCGAATCAGTTGCCCACTGGCGAAACCTGGTAGCTTTATGAGAACTTACCCTGTAGCCCACACTTATAATGGCGTCTAAATTATAGTGCTTGATAGTTCTTTTTACTTTTCTAGCACCCTCTTGGCGAACTACCGAGAAATCCTCGGTAGTTACAATTTCGTCCAATTCTTGCTCTTTATATATATTTTTTAAGTGCAAACTGACATTATCAGTGCTTGTTTCAAAAAGTTCTGATATTTGAATTTGACTCAACCAAACAGTATCGCTTTGAATGGAGATTTCAAGCTCAATTTCACCGTCGTTGTATTTAACTAAATCACTCATACTGGAAGCCTCACGCTACTTGGGATATTCACAACCCGCTCTTCAAGATATTTTGCATTTTTTAGCTCTGTGCATTGACAATTTTCAAACATAACCAGCTCATTCATGAGTTTCCAAATGGGGCGGGTCATCACGCCTTGGTCGTTGGTGAATTGTAAAAAAGCATCACGCTGTGCCTTGTCCTTTAAAATCACCGCATTAAGCCAGTAGTTTGACTGGCTATCTTTTGGCTCTTTGACAAATTGCGCATCTTTACATGTAAGAAAAAACTCCTCGTAAGCTAGCGCTAAATTTCTCTTGTTTTCCAAAAATGCCTCTAATTGCTCAAGTTGTGCTACCAACAGCGCAGCATTGAGGTTTGGCATGCGGTAGTTGTAGCCCGACTCATCATGAACGAACTCCCATCGGTGCGGGAGCTTAGCTGTCGTGGTGAGGTGTTTGGCTTTTTTTGCTAAAACTTCATCATCAGTGACGATGACGCCGCCGCCGCCGCTAGTGATGATTTTATTGCCGTTAAAAGAAAAGGTGCCAAGCTGTCCAAAGGTTCCTGTATGTTTGTTTTTATAATAGCTTCCTAAGCTTTCAGCGGCATCTTCAACAAGAGAAATCTTCCATGTATCACAAATTTCTTTGATGGCGTCTATCCGACACGGATGCCCAAAGGTGTGCATGGGAACGCACGCCTTGGTGGTTTTTCCAGTGGCTTTGTTGATGCATTGATTGTTCTTTAATGTGCAGTTTTCTTTCAAAAATTTATCGAGCGATTCGGGACTCATGCCAAGGGTATCCATGTCCACATCTACAAAGACAGGGCTCGCTCCGCAGTACGCTATGGCGTTACATGTAGCGATAAAACTGAGTGGTTGCGTGATGACTTCATCACCTTTCTCTACACCCGACAAGAGCAAGCTTGCATGTAAAGCCGCTGTGCCATTTACTGTCGCCACGGCATACTTGCTGCCCACGTAAGAGGCAAATTCTTTTTCAAACCGCTCCACATACGCCCCAACGCTTGAAACAAAGGTGGAGTCGATGCAATCATTCAGGTATTGCTTTTCGTTACCCATAAAACGTGGTTCGTGCAAAGGGATGAAATTATTGGTGCTAAATGCGTGCTTGATAAACTCAACAATGCGCAGCATTACATTTTTCCATCAAGGTATTTACCCGTCTCTTTGTGCGCAAAATCGGGAATAAGCTTGAAAAACTCTTGCACGATTTCTTCCTTTGTCCACGCAAGATTTTGCTTGTAGTGTTTGATTGTATTTTCAAAAGCATTTAACTTCGTCTCATCAAATACGGTTTCGTTTTTAATGACGCCTAGGTTTACAAATCGCTCCATGTCCAGTGCTTCTTTTTCAGTAAAAAATTCTTCGAAGTCCTTTTCGCCCGTGGTGTCACTAGGCGTGAAAAGACAGGGCCATTTTCCTTTTTCTGGAAGCGTGCTGGCCAGTTCTCTGGCTTCATCTTCATCTTTACATGTAAAAGGTTCAAAACCTTTTGCTTTGAGGTATTTTACCGCAATATCCGCAAAGGTAATCAGGTGTAAATGTTCGCTTAATTTTGGGAAAAAAATGTCTCTATTTTCCCCAAAAATACAGCTCATCAAGCACAGCTCACCACTCTCTTGTGGCGTCACAAAATACCGCTTGATGTCATTAGGTGCCACAATAGGCTGGCGTTTTTCTAGCCGTTGATTAAACCCATGAAGCAGCGAACCATCGCTAAAAGCCACATTGGCAAAACGCGCCATTGAGATAGTGATGTCTTTAGACCTTCGCATGGCAAACATCTCCATGATGCGCTTACTCGCACCCATCATGTTTACAGGATTTGCCGCCTTGTCCGTGCTCACGCAAAAGTATTTTTTGACACCTTTTTTGATGGACTGGCGCAGTGTTTTGTCGGTATTGAAAATATTGGTTTCTATCATCCGCATGAGCGTAAAAGGGTCTTTTTCGCTACGCACATGTTTAAGAGCTGAGAGGTTTAGCACATAGTCGTACTTCCCGTCCGCTTCGATAAACGCATCGTATTCCACACTCCCAACATCAAGAGCAAATGTCTGAAAATCCCCGTCAATGTAGCCAAAAGAACTACGAATGTCCCGCACCAACTCCACCATGTTGTTTTCCGAAATGTCAACAACATGAAGTTTTCTAGGATTGCGTTTAAATATCTCCTTGGTTACAGCTTGGCCTATACTTCCAGCCCCACCAAGAACAAGAAAGGAGGAAGAAGAGACGATTTTTCTTAAGTCAGACTCATCTTGTTTGATGTCTTCTGTAAAAAGTGCTTGTGTTCTGCCTATGAGGGTTAGAATATCCATCAAGCTTCATCCTTTTCTTTCACATTGACTATTCTGCCATTTTCTAAAGTGATAATTTTACTACAACGTTCTACCGTACTAAGCCTGTGAGCTATCATAATAATTGTTTTAGTGCCACTCATGTTGTCGATAGCTTTCATGACTTCTGCTTCGGTTTGGTTGTCTAGTGCACTTGTGGCTTCATCTAACACAAGGAGTTCTGGCTCATGATAAAGTGCACGAGCAATGCCAAGTCGCTGTCTTTGCCCACCGGAAAGCCGCACGCCTCGCTCGCCAATGATGGTATCGTACCCATGGTCTAGTCGCGAGACAAACTCGTGCACTTGGGCCATCTTGGCCACTTTTTCTACTTGAACTTTGTCTATTTTCTCTTTGTCAACCCCGAAGGCAATGTTGCTCACGATGGTGTCATCTGCCAGAAAGATGCTCTGAGACACATAGCCAATGGCGTTTTGCCACTGGCGGATGTTGTTGTTGGCAAGCTCGTGATTATCAACCATGATTTTGCCATTTGTTGGATTTAGTAGTCCCAATACCACATCCACCAAAGTACTTTTCCCAGCCCCAGTAGTGCCTATGATACCTACAGTGGTATTGGCCGCGATGACTATATCTATATTATTGAGTGCAGGGGTGGTGGTGCCGGGGTAGATGAAAGAAATATTTTCTAGTTTTAGTTCGTTTTGTAGTCTTAGGCGACTGTGGTCGTTTGCAATGGTGATACAATCGTTAGAAGTGCTCAAATCTTCGAGTATATTGTCTATGGCAGCGACGCCAAACTTTATAGCGGTCATGGATTTGTATATAATTTGTACAGCAGGCTTGAGCTTGAGCGCGCCCAGTGCATAGAGGCCAAGCACTGGCAGTAGCACGCCTATGTCTGCGCCGTCACTCGCTAAAGCATACATGGCCATAGCCAGCAAAGCCCCAAAGGCAATGACTTCTACAAGATACTGCGGTATCTCGCCCAATGTTTGATTGGTAGCGTTGTAGTGTGAGAATGCATAAGAAGGTGCATTGAAACTATCCAAATATACCTTTTCTCTTCCTAATACCTTAAGGTCTTTGATGCCGCCTATTGTCTCGGAGGTAATCTTAAAGCGCTGTGCATTTGCCTTGGCGCGTTTTTGACCGATGCGACCAAGGTACTTGCGGACTGTAGCGTACATGAGCACATAAAACCCACCAAAAAGACCTGCCAATATAAATGCAAGCACAGGGTCAACTAACACCAAAAACCCAACAAGTGCTATGACAAGTATGGCATAGGTAGTGAGATTCAAAGAAGGCAATATGGCCTGATTTATGACTACATCGGTTTCAGATAAAATGACTTTGCCAATGTCACTACTGTTGCGAGAGAGAAAGAAGCCATAAGGCTGATGCAGGTATTTTCTAAGAAGCTTTTGCCCGATGCTATGGCGGCGCATGTTTAAAAAGCGAAACTTAGCATAGCTAGTGACGCTGCGCACAACGGCGCTGATGAGTAGCATCACGAGTGCAAAAATTCCTAATACCATCAAAAAGCTGTCTTTGCTTTTGAAGTTCAAAGAGGTGTAAACTGCGTTTAGATACGAGTTGGTCTCTATAGACTCTGGATTTCCTAACACTGAGAGAAAAGGCATGATAGACCCTACACCAAGGACTTCTAAAAATGCCATGAGTATCATGAGAAAAAGCAAAAGCAAGGCACGCTTTTTTTCGTGCGAAGTTAAGAGAGTCCAGATTTTTTTATAAATATCAGTCATTTACTACAACCGCCCATCCGTTCGAGCTAACACACCCTTGATATCATACACCACATTATCTTCCGTTTTTAGCTCCAAGGATTTAAATTCCTCGTGCGCTACGGCTAGAATGATTGCATCATAATGTTGAATGCTGAATGTTGAATGTTGAACTAAGTCAAGATTATACTCACGTTTCACCTCTTTTGCATCCGCCCACGGATCATACACATCTACCTCACACCCAAACTCTTGCAATTCCTTAATGACGTCAATCACTCTAGAGTTTCTAATGTCGGGGCAGTTTTCTTTAAAAGTGATGCCAAGGACTAAGACCTTACTGCCTTCTATCTTGTGCCCTTTTTTGATCATCAGCTTGATGACTTGATTGGCCACGTAGATGCCCATGTTGTCATTGAGCCTGCGGCCCGCTAGGATGATTTCAGGGTTGTAGCCCACAGCTTGGGCTTTGTGGGTGAGATAGTAAGGGTCCACGCCGATGCAATGCCCACCCACAAGGCCTGGCTTAAAGGGTAGAAAGTTCCACTTCGTGCCTGCGGCTTTGAGCACTTCGCGGGTGTCAATGCCAAGCTTGTTAAAGATGATGGCCAGTTCATTCACAAAGGCAATGTTGATGTCGCGCTGAGTGTTTTCGATGACTTTGGCCGCTTCGGCTACTTTGATAGATGAAGCCAAGTACGTGCCTGCGGTGATGACACTTTTGTAAAGCGCATCTACTTTTTGGGCGACTTCTGGCGTAGAGCCGCTGGTGACTTTGAGAATCTTCGTGACCGTGTGCTCTTTGTCACCCGGATTAATGCGCTCAGGCGAGTAGCCACAAAAAAAGTCTTGGTTAAAGACAAGCCCCGAAACCTTTTCAAGCACAGGCACGCACTCTTCCTCCGTAGCACCCGGATATACGGTAGACTCGTAGATGACGATGTCGTTTGGCTTGAGGACTTTACCCACGGTTTCACTCGCCTTGATGAGTGGCGTAAGGTCGGGGCGTTTGTGCGTGTCGATGGGCGTAGGAACCGTGATGATGTACACGGTGCAGTCTTTGATGTCTTCGATATTAGTGCTTACATGTAAAGCATTTTTACCCAAGCTTTTATTGTGCGCAGGTAAGACCGCTTTGAGTTGCTCAGGGGTTAGCTCCTTGGTGGTGTCCATACCATGACTCAGTTCATCAATGCGTTTTTGGCTAATGTCAAAACCGATGACTTCGTATTTGCCAGCAAAGGCATGTGCAAGGGGAAGGCCGACATAACCTAGTCCGATGATGGCGAGTTTCATAAGTATTCCTTGTATTTTTAAAAATTGAATTTTACACTTTTTGTTCTTTGGAGGCTTTAAAAAGCGACTCCTTGTGCCTTTTCTTTATGCCTTGCTTCTAGATGTTGCATACTTTTGTTTTGGACTTTGTCGTTAAAAATTCTCACCCTTGACTTGATAGGCGAGAAGGTATCAACACCGAAGTCGTCGATTGTTTTAGAAGTTTTCGTGCCAAGCGACTGGTTGCGGGACATGGTATCTATCTCTTCTTTGGTTGCCCTTCTGTCGCTACTCACACTTTCCCATCCACTCTTTGGCACACCGCCTTTGGCAAGCTTGACTTCAAAGTCTTCCCATTCGATGTCGGTTAGTTTTTGGATGAGTTGCCGCTTGGTCATAGTTACTGGCGCTGCCCCACATACCACCCATACACCCTACGCACACCCTCTTCTAACTCAACGTTGTGTTTCCACCCAAGCGCGTGTAGTTTTGAGGGGTCGGTACGTTTTATTAGAGTGCCGTCGGGTTTTTGGGTGTTAAATACCAACTCGCCTTTAAACCCAACGCTCTTTTTGATAAGCTCAGCCAACGCTTTGATGGACACATCCTCGCCCGTACCGATGTTAATGTGGGTGTTGCGCACCTCTTTACATGTAGAGCCATAGAGGTCTTTAAAGTCCACTTTTTCCATCACAAACACGCATGCATCGGCCATGTCTTCAGAGTAGAGGAATTCACGCCGTGGTGTGCCGCTTCCCCAGATTTCAACGCTTGGGGCGTTTTGCTCTTTGGCTTCGTGCATTTTTCGCATGAGTGCGGGGAGTACGTGAGAGGTTTCAAGGTCAAAGTTGTCGTTTGGGCCGTAGAGATTAGTAGGCATGACGGAGATGAAGTTCGTGCCGTACTGGAGGTTGTAACTCTCACACATCTTGATGCCCGCTATCTTGGCGATAGCATAGGGTTCGTTGGTGTATTCGAGTTCGCTTGTAAGCAGGGAATCTTCTTTCATGGGTTGTGGGGCGTTTTTGGGGTAGATACATGTAGAGCCCAAAAAGAGTAGTTTTTTAACACCATGCACGTAGCTTTGGTGGATGACATTGTTTTGAATCTGAAGATTTTCATAGATAAAATCGGCTCGGTACGTGTTGTTCGCGACGATGCCACCTACTTTGGCAGCAGCAAGGAAAACGTACTCGGGTTTTTCTGCCTCAAAAAACGCGCGGACTGCTTCTTGGTCTGTCAAATCAAGCTCCCCGTGGGTGCGGGTGATAATGTTGCTGTAGCCTTTACATGTAAGGGTTTTTAAAATGGCACTTCCAACCAATCCACGGTGTCCTGCTAGGTAGATTTTAGATGTTTTGTTCATTTATCATTCTCTTGATTCAATTTATTTGCATAGTCAGTCGAACCATGAAAGATTCTAATCAAATAAACTTCTTCTGTATCGTCCAATATTTTATAAATCACTATATGACTCTCATGGACTAAAACTCTACACTCTCTTTTGATAAGTTTATTTTTACACTCTATGCCCATATGTGGATTTAGGCGTAATAGCCCTATCTTTTCTTCATATCCACGTAAATACTCTAGGGCATTTTGTGCACTTTGGGATGCTATGTGTTCAATGGCTTCATTGATATCTAGCTGAGCTTGATTGGAGTATCTGACACTATGCATATTTTCTTTTTATTTCAGACATAATATCTTCATGCGATTTACCACTCATGCCAGAACTCAAGCCTTTATCAATCTCTTTTTCAAGATACGACCAGTCTTCTTGGGTAGTTTGTTTTTCAAGTATCTCTATTTCATTCTTTGGAAAACTACTCAAGTATTTCAACACCTTGTCAACTAATTTGTCCTGAACATTGATTTGAAATGTATGCATCATCTGTCCTTTTTATTTTATTTTATCAAAACTACTCATAATAGCTCATCGTCTTGTAGCCACCCTCTTTGAGGTAGACGTCTTTTGTCATGAGTTTCAAGTCACTTGCCATCATGTCTTCTACAAGATTTTGCAGGTTATATTCACGCTTCCAGCCTAGTTTTTGCTCGGCTTTGGTTGGGTCGCCTAGGAGTAAGTCTACTTCTGTTGGGCGGAAATAGCGTGGGTCGACCTCGACGACTGTAGCGCTAAGTGTTAAGTGTGTAGTGTTAAGGTTTAGTTCTTTTGTTCTATTTTCATTTATAGCGTCGATGATCCCTTTTTCTTCAACACCCACGCCCTCAAATCTAAGCGTTATCCCACAGTAGTCAAAGCTCATCTTTACAAAGTCTCTAACAGTGGTAGTTTGTCCCGTGGCAATAACCCAGTCTTCAGGCTCCTTTGTTTGCAAAATCATCCACATCATTTTGACATAGTCTTTCGCATGGCCCCAGTCGCGCTTGGCGTCAAGGTTGCCCAGATAGAGTTTATCCTGAAGACCTAGGGCTATTTTGCTAGCCGCGCGAGTGATCTTGCGCGTTACAAAGGTTTCCCCACGCACAGGGCTTTCGTGATTAAATAAAATCCCATTGCACGCAAACATCCCGTACGCCTCGCGGTAATTGACGGTAATCCAGTAGGCATACATCTTCGCCACCGCGTAAGGAGAGCGTGGATAAAACGGTGTGGTTTCACGTTGGGGTGTTTCTTGGACTTTTCCGTAGAGCTCACTCGTGGAAGCTTGGTAGATTTTTGTTTTTTTCTCTAAACCCAAGAGTCGCACGGCTTCGAGGATGCGCAGGGTTCCTGTGCCATCGGCATTGGCCACGTACTCGGGGGTTTCAAAGCTTACATGTACATGGCTCATGGCCGCAAGGTTGTAGATTTCATCGGGTTGGGTTTCTTGGATGATGCGTGTGAGGTTCATGGAGTCGGTCATGTCGCCATAATGCAAAATGAGATTGCGGTTTTCCACGTGGGGGTCTTGGTAAAGATGGTCAATACGGTCCGTGTTAAAAAGCGAGGCACGGCGTTTGATGCCGTGAACGATGTAGCCTTTTTTGAGTAAGAATTCTGCGAGATACGAGCCATCTTGCCCCGTAATGCCAGTGATTAACGCTACTTTTTGCTGTGTCATGTTAGTTTTGCTCCCTTTGGTAGTCATCTTCGAGCCGCACGATGTCATCTTCGCCTGTGTATTCACCCACTTGGGCTTCGATGATGACAAGTGGTAATTTTCCTTGGTTTTCTAGTCGGTGGATTTGGCCAGCTTTGATGTAGGTGGATTCGTTAGGGTTAAGAATAAACGTTTCCTCCTCGACCTTCACAGTAGCACATCCGCTCACGACTATCCAGTGCTCGTTGCGGTGAAAGTGTTTCTGAAGGCTGAGGCGTTTGCCAGGCTTCACCTCTATGCGTTTGATTTTATAGCCAGGCGAATCTTCTAGCACGGTGTAACTCCCCCATGGTCGGTACCCTGTAAGATGCGTAGCGCCAAGAGTTGAGTGTTGTGCATTTAGTTCTTGGACGACTTTTTTAACCTCTTGCGAGCTTCCACGTTTGGATACAAGCAGCGCATCTCCCGTATCGACGATGATACACTCCTCCATGCCCACCGTGGCGATGGCACGCTCTGCGCCGTAGATAAGGTTGTTTTTAGAGTCAATAGCGATGTGCCGAGGGTTTTGAGTGTTTCCATTGCTGTCTTTAGGCAGTGTTTCGTAAAGGCTATCAAAACTCCCCACATCGCTCCAACCAATATCACTTGGAACAACTTTAACTTTTTTGCTTTTTTCCATCACTGCGTAATCGATGCTATCAGAAGGAATGGCCTCCATGAGAGAATGCTGGATTCTTATTGTTGAATGTTGCGTGGTTTTATGCTCAAACGCGGCTTTACATGTAGCGTATATTTCAGGCGAATGGACTTGGAGTTCTTCCAAAAATACACCTGCTTTAAACAAAAACATGCCGCTATTCCAGTAGTAGTTTCCCGCTTTTAGGTATTTTTTAGCGGTATCAACATCAGGTTTTTCATGAAATGCCTTTACATGTAAGCCTTCTGCCTCGATGTATCCAAAGCCAGTTTCAGCAAAGGTTGGCGTAATGCCAAAGGTGACAAGGTTCCCCTCGCGCGCAAGGGATTGTGCTTTTTGGATCGCCTTTTGGTATTCTCTCTCGTCTTTAATGAGATGGTCGCTTGGTGTTACTAGCACAAGCTCCTCTTTTTCTAACGCCATGCAAGCTAGCGCAATAGCAGGGGCGGTGTTGCGCGGTGTTGGCTCTAGCAGAAAAGTCGAATCATGGGTTTTAAATGTTGCATTTTCCTCAAGTTGATCAAGGGCAAGAAAATATTGCTCCGTGCTGGAGACAATCAACAAACGCTCACAGATACTAATATTGCGCTCTAAAGTGAGCTGAAAGAGGGATTTTTTATCAAAAAGTTTGATGAATTGTTTAGGCATGAGTGTGCGACTAAGAGGCCAAAGTCTTGTCCCAGAACCGCCACAGAGGATGATATTAGTCATTGCCGCCCCTTCATTTTTTCCAACTCCCTTTGTAACTCTTCATACTCGCATTTTTTGCGGGCGATAAACTTCTCCGTTAGCTTGATTTTTTCTTCGATGCCTTCTTTAGTGAGGAGGTATTTGTAGTTTTTCTTTTGGGTAGAGTTGGCAAAGTTTTCAACTTTAATGAGGCCTTTGAGGGTGAGGGCTTTGAGGATGTAATTAACCTTGCCAACTGAGTAGCCAATCTCATCAGCAATGGATTTTTGCGTGACAACTTTGTCTGTGAGGCGCAAGATTTTTAGCACCGCTTCTTCATTTGCCAATCAACACTCCTTTACATGTAAAAATGAAATTTAAAAATTGAATTTTACACCTTCTGCACTTTGAATGGCTTTAATGTTTAATTAATTTCTGCATTATTTTATGTAATTATAATTACTACAAAGCCCGCAATTGTAGGCTTTGGCGCTTACTTATTTTTGAGTTTCTTCTTGTTATAATACGCCACAACACTTCATAAAAGGGTCTGCTTGCTTTACTTCATTGCATTTTTAGCTGCCTTTGGACTCACCTACCTTGTCCGCCACTACGCCCTCAAAAAATCCCTCTTAGCCGAAGTTAACGCGCGCAGTTCTCACACAACCCCCACGCCCCATGGCGGTGGCGTTGCTATCGCACTCACATGGTTTGCGGGACTTGGGTATCTTTACATGTACGGGCAAATTGCCTCTCCTCTTTTTTTCGCACTGTTATGGGGGGTGCTCTTGTGCGGAGTGAGTTTTTTAGACGACTTAATCGAACTTAAACCTCGCATTCGCCTTGGGGTTCAAGTGCTCGTCGCCCTTGGCGGACTCTTTAGCCTTGGCGGGTTTCACACGCTTGCTCTAGGCTTTTTAGACATTTCAAGCCCTCTGCTTACCACGCTTTTTGCCCTCTTGCTCATCTTGTGGTACATCAACCTTTATAACTTCCTAGACGGCATCGACGGCTACGCGGGAAGCGAGGGGATTTTTCTTGGGCTTGCGGGACTTATGCTGTTTGGTGGCGCACACTTTGGGCTTTTAGCGGTGTGCATTTTGGGCTTTTTGGTTTGGAATTGGCACAAAGCCAAGATTTTTATGGGTGACGTGGGCAGCACACTTTTGGGCTATAATGTGGCTATTTTTACGCTCTACTACGCCACCCTTGAAAGCAGCAACTTGTGGGTGTGGATTGTCCTCTTTGGGCTGTTTTGGGCCGACGCCACGCTAACGCTTTTGCGACGTTTTTTACAAAAGGAAAAACTCTCTCAAGCCCACAAAAAACACGCCTACCAACGCCTCGTGCAAGCGGGCTGGAGACACGACCACGTGGTGCTTGGGGGCATGGTGGTAAATGTGCTTTTGCTAGGCATGATCCTCTTCTTGCCCCTTTGGGCAAGCTTTACATGTAGCCTTGTATTACTTGGGCTTGTGTTGGTCTTTGTAGAAAAACGAAAAAGGTTTGTTTCATGCTAGGAATTGATAAACGTATTTTAAATTTTTTGGTCATCATTCTTCTCTCTTTGGGGACCTTTTGGTGGACGTTTCTCATTTTTCACAAACCTTTTCACTGGCAAGGTGTTGCGCTTGTCATCGGCGCGCGTTTTTTGGCTTCTTTACTCATTTTTAAAGACTATTCTCTGAGTTGGTCGCGCGCTTCGCAATTAACCTTTTTACTTAAAAGCGTTGTCTATTTGGCTGCTTTTGCGGTGTATATGCCGCTGTTATACACCAAGATTCCCATCGCCCTTTTGGCGTCAGAACTCTTCTTTTACCTCTTTAGCATCAATTTTGCCATGTACCTCTACAGTTATTTGGTCAACAAAAACAAGGTAACAAAGACAAAAAACGTTGTCATTTTTGGCGCAGGGAAAGCGGGCATGAAACTGGAAGAAGAGTACCGAGGGAGTGAATTTAAAGTGAAATATTTTGTGGACGATGACCCCATTTTACACAAACGTTCCATCGACAGCATTCGTATCCTCTCACCCAAAAAACTCAAAAAACGCTTAGGCAACACCAAGTTGGACTTGCTTGTCATTGCCATGCCCTCCGCCCCAAAAGAGCGCACTAAAAAGATTTACACTGAACTTTCTCCCTATTTTCATACAGTTAAAATCTTACCTTCTTTGGAAGAAATCCTTCAAGACAAAAACTTTGCCACCCAACTTAAAGACATCTCCGTTGAAGACCTTTTGGCCAGACGCCCCAAAGACTTAGATAGCCTAGCCATCGAACAATTTATCAAAAACAAAAAAGTACTCATCACAGGAGCCGGAGGAAGCATCGGCAGTGAAATCAGCCGCCAATGCGCCAAATACGGCGCAAGCAAGCTCATCTTGCTTGATCACAGTGAGTACAATCTCTACGCCATTGCCGAAGCACTGTGTGAGTACAAACCCACGTTGGTCATGCAGTCAGTCATTAACCTTGACCTTCTTGCCCAAACTTTCCAAACCCATCGGCCCGACATCGTCATTCATGCTGCAGCGTACAAACACGTCCCCTTAGTAGAAGAAAACATCACCGAAGCCATCCGCAACAACATCCTAGGCACCAAAAACGTCATCGACTGCGCCATCGCGCACAACGCCCAAAAATGCGTCATTATCTCCACCGACAAAGCCGTGCGCCCCACCAATGTCATGGGGGCCACCAAGCGCATCTGCGAACTCTACGCCCAAAACATCAACACCCCTCAAAACACTGAAATCGTTGCGGTACGTTTTGGCAACGTCCTAGGCTCAAGTGGCAGTGTCATTCCCAAGTTCAAAGCTCAGATCGCCGCAGGTGGGCCCATCACCGTGACACACCCAGACATCACCCGCTACTTCATGCTCATCCCCGAAGCCTGTCTCTTAGTGCTTCAAGCGGCGAGCATTGGCAAGGGGGGTGAGATTTTCATCCTCGACATGGGCGAGCCTGTCAAGATTGTCGATTTGGCAAAAAAGATGGTTGAATTAAGTGGAAAAAAAGAAGTGGACATCACGTTTACTGGGCTTAGACCTGGAGAAAAACTGTACGAAGAACTGCTCATCGAAGGTTCTGAAACCTCCACCCAATACGAGTCCATCACCGTCGCAAGCCAAACCCACTACCCCATCGAAAAACTCAACGGGGATATTGAAGCCCTTCTTACATGTAAAGAAAAGGTAAAAAAACTCAAAGAAATTGTGCCAGAATTTGACCACAAACCCTAAAAAATGGTGGAAGTCGAGGGATGGCACTGGCTATTTATTCCCCTATTAATAGGGGAATAAAAGTTTATTAGACACCTCGAAGTCAAATCTCTGTATCAATAAATACACTATAGTATGTTTATTGATACTTTTTGCATTTATTCTCTATTAACTACGCAATAGTGTTGTTTTTAATTTGCAATTAATGTACAATTTCAAAAAACACATTAAAGTGTGGTTATTGGAGCATGGCATGAGAATTGTTAAGCAGAGAAACCCACCAAAAGAGACCGTATTGAAAACTTCAGAAGATTTTGGGAAGCTGATTGTTTCAAGACGAACTTCTCTTGGACTCACACAACAAATGGCAGCACAATTGTGCAATATCAACACGCAAACACTTGCAAAAATTGAAAAAGGCAATGCACTTACTGGTCTTAATAATGCGTTAAAAGTAGCGGCAAATCTTGGCATTAAAATCCAATTTACAATAGAGGATTAAATGAATAATTTTTTACACATCTTTTATCAAAACAGAGTAATTGGCCGCTTAGAGGCAGATGATGCTGAAAATTTTTCACTTTCTTACTCTAATGACTGGAAAGAGAGTGGTTTTCCCATATCTCCCGCCTTGCCTTTATCTGGAAACTTTACGTCAAAAGATGTTAAAAATTTTATCGTAAACCTTTTGCCAGAAGGTGAGGGGTTAGAAAAACTAAGCCAATTGTGTCAAATCAGCAAAGCCAATCACTTCGGACTGTTAAGAGCTATAGGAAAAGAAACATCTGGGGCCCTCTCTTTTGGTACAGAAAGTGCCATTGCAACAACTTTTAGAAAAGTAAGCCAAGCAGAGCTAACCCAAAGAATTTTAGATAGAAAAAAGACCCCCATTACCGTTTGGGATGGAAAAGTAAGACTATCTTTGTCTGGAGTGCAGGAAAAATTACCTGTTGCAATCATTGATGGCGAGTTTGGTTTTGGCGAAGGAGATCTAGCTTCGACACATATTTTAAAATTTGGCAATAATGACAATTTAGTATGGAACGAGTTTTTATCACTTGAGCTTGCAAAGGCAGCAGGACTCATGGTTAACAAGGCTCAAATTCGTTATTTCAGCGAAGAACCTGTTCTTTTCATTGAGCGATTTGACCGAGAAATTAAAGATTCGGGAAAACAGGTAAACAAGCTACATTTGATTGATGGTTGCCAACTTCTTTCTATGCCGCCAAGTTACAAATACGAGCGGAATTTTGGCAAGGGAAGAGATGTGCAAGATATCAGGCAAGGCGTCACCCTCCAAAAGCTATTTGGCGCACAAAATCATATGGTAGTCCCGGCGCTCTACCTTCACTCTTTAATCACGTGGAAACTCGTCAATCTGTGCTTAGGCAATAGCGATGCTCACGGAAAAAACATCTCTTTTTTCATCAACACATCAGGGAAGCTCCAGCTTACGCCGTTTTACGATATTGCAAACATTACACTTTATGAAGAGTATGACCATGATTTGGCTATGGCAATTGGAGATCAGTTTGAAATGATGAAAATTTCCGCTTACGACTTAGCGCTTCATTGCAACACCATCAACATAAAAGAAACCCTTTTAATCTCTATTTTTAATACTATCCAGACAAAAATATTGAAGCATATAGAGTCCAAAAAACTTCACAGTCTAAACTCCATAGACAGCTCTTTTGTAGAAGAATTTTCAAACAACATTGTCGCAAGAATGGAATATCTTAAACATAGCATGGATGAGTTAAAGCAGGGTGATTTTAGGGGATATTTTTAATCTTATCCAAGGCAACAAGCTCGCTTATTGTCTCTATCTGAAACCATAAAAGAGCTTTCTCTGAGGGGCTGTAAAATACAAATCTAGCACAGATAGTAATCTACAATAAAAATATATGGTGGAAGTGTGGGGAATCGAACCCCAGTCCAAAAACAACTTAACCTCGGCGTCTACATGCTTAGCAGAACTGTTAAATTTCATCTTGTGTCGTACAGTTCCCAAAACTTCACCAGACTAAGACCTAAGGCTCAAAATGCGCGCGGTCACGTCGCATCTCAAAGCTATCTATGGGGGTTAACCTCGCCGAAACTGCCTAGATAGCATCCGCAGAGCGAGGCCTCCTAAAAGGTTACTTACGCAGCTTTAGCGTAAGCAGGAGCGTAATTTGTATTGTTTGCGTTTAAGTTTAGTGGATTGTTTTGCGCCAAATCCAAGGCGGCATGCAACCAAAGCCAACCTGCTCCTGTCGAAGCCAAGTCACTCCCACAGAAAACCCTAAGAATTAATAACATCCTTAATGGTTCGCGCAAGGGTCGATATCTTACTCACTTTCTGTGTTCCTGTCAAGCCCTCATCCAAAAGCACCTTCACAAAGGCACTTCCCACAATAACCCCGTCTACCCCTTTGGCTTTTTCTTTAGCGGTTTTTTCATCCACGCCAAACCCTACATAAATAGGCGTTTGAGTGACGCTGCGAATGGTTTCAATCGTAGGTGCCAAGTCTTCCGCTGCCCCGCTTCCGGTGATGCCCGCGTAAGCCACGAGGTAAATAAACTTTTGACTCTCTTTGGCCACCATCGCGATGCGTTCACGCGAATGGGTTGGCGCAACAAAATCAATCAAATGCAACCCTGCACCCTCAACCAAACCTTTGTACCCTTGCGCCTCTTCATGAGGCAAATCAGGGATGATAAATCCATTTACCCCCGCGTGTCTTGCCTTGGCGATAAAATAGTCCATCCCTTTGTGATAGAATGGATTAAAATACCCCATCCACATCGTGTCTATTTTGGGTGCTATTTGCGCGGAAATCTCAAACAAATGCTCAAGCTTGAAGCCCTGTTGCAAGGCTTTCAAATTTGCCGCTTCAATCACAGGACCGTCCGCCACTGGATCCGAAAAAGGAATCCCAAGCTCGAGGGTGTCTACTCCGTTCTCTTTCAGGCTTAACGCCACATCAATACTCAACTGCACATCGGGGAATCCCGCCGTAATATAGGCTACAAGGTGTTTCAATTTTTTTCCAATTCAAAAGGTACTTTAATAATAAGAGGGTTAAGCATCGAGAAGTAGGGAGCGTCATTTTCTATATCTTGACGGTAAGAGGCAAACTGATCGCTTGTTAACAACAACCAATCGATAAACGCTTCACTGGCGGGGCCTTTGAGTAGTCTGGCTTCCTCTACGACTTCTTCCCCCAAGGAGGCAAGTTTGATAATGGGGTCAAGGCGCACAAACCCTGCTGCGGATTTGATGTTATGGAAAATGCGAAACAATTCGCCAATATTTTCCTCATACAGTCCTTGCTTGGAAAGCCCAATGATGAGGGGTTCCATCGACTCACACATGATGCCATAGTGGGTCATAAAATCCTCAACAATTTCGAGGTCAAAATCAAGTTCCATTTGTGAAAAAATACCCATCAAACCTTCCTTCCAAAGAATTGCAATTGTACCATTTTTTTGCTAAAATCCATTCACTTCAGCCAAAGGCAACCCCATGAGCATTGTCTCACAAAAGACAACCAAACATACGATTTTATCGATAAAAAAGAAAAAAAACAACGCCCCCATTGTGATGATCACCGCCTACGACGCCCTCTTTGCTTCTCTCTTTGCGCCCCACGCTGACATCCTTCTTGTGGGGGACAGTTTGCAGATGAGTTTTGGAGGCCAAAGCGACACACTAGGTGCCACCATGGACATCATGCTGTACCATACCAAAGCCGTGTGCCAAGGCGCTCCCGGAGCACTTGTAGTGCTTGACATGCCCTTTGGAAGCTACGCCACGCCCGAAATTGGCCTCGCTAATGCCATGCGTGTTTACCAAG
Organism: Sulfurospirillum tamanense; assembly: GCF_016937535.1. NCBI lineage: Bacteria > Pseudomonadati > Campylobacterota > Epsilonproteobacteria > Campylobacterales > Sulfurospirillaceae > Sulfurospirillum > Sulfurospirillum tamanense. The sequence continues at coordinate 25,188 of NZ_JAFHKK010000009.1, forward strand.
AAAGTGCCGCAACTGCGGTAAAAATCGAAGGCGGAAAAGAGCGCGCAGCCCTCATTTCCCACCTTACATGTAACGGTATCGCCGTCATGGGGCACATCGGGCTACTCCCCCAAAACGTGCGCGCCGAGGGAGGGTACAAGGTCAAAGGCAAAGACGCCGACCAAGAAGCCGCGCTCATCCAAGACGCTAAAGCCTTAGAAAAAGCGGGTGTGTTTTGCATGGTGATTGAGGGTGTAGTGTCCGAGGTCGCCACCAAGGTCGCCCAAAGCGTCAATGTCCCGCTCATCGGAATCGGTGCGGGCAATGGCGTGGACGGACAAGTGCTTGTGTGGAGTGACGCCTTTGGGTTTTTCAACGAGTTCAAACCCAAGTTTGTCAAACGCTACCTCGAAGGAGCGACGCTCATCGAAGAAGCCATGGCAACGTATGCCAAAGAAGTGACAGCGCGCCAGTTTCCAGACGCCACAACGAGCTATTAATGGAACGCATCATCGAAATCGAAAAGATGAGTTTTGAGAGCGAATACGAAAGCTCTTTGCGCCCTAGTACGTGGGAAGATTACATCGGGCAAGAGAAAATCAAAAAGAACCTCCAAGTCTTTATCAAAGCATCCAAAAAACGCAATGAAGCCCTAGACCACGTGCTTTTCTTTGGCCCTCCAGGGCTTGGAAAAACCACACTCGCTTACCTCATCGCCGCTGAGATGGGTGCCAATATCAAAATCACCGCCGCGCCCATGATTGAAAAGAGTGGCGACTTGGCCGCTATTTTAACCAACCTTGAAGAGGGCGATGTGCTCTTCATTGACGAAATCCACCGTCTCTCTGCCTCAATCGAAGAGATTCTTTACCCTGCCATGGAGGATTTTCGTCTTGACATTATCATCGGTTCTGGCCCCGCGGCACAGACCATTAAAATCGACCTGCCCCGTTTTACGCTCATCGGTGCCACGACGCGCGCGGGGATGATAAGCTCACCGCTTCGTGACCGCTTTGGGATGCACTTTCGTTTGCAGTTTTACACCCCCGAAGAGCTAGGGCGCATCGTTCAAAAAGCGGGACAAAAGCTCGAAAAACCCTGCCTTAATGAAGCCGCAGCCGAACTTGCCAAGCGGGCAAGAGGAACCCCACGCATCGCCCTTCGGCTGTTAAAACGGGTGCGCGATTACGCGGACGTGGAAGATGAAGCTGTCATTAGCCTAGAACGCGCCCAATACGGGCTAGATGAACTAGGCGTCAACGACATGGGGTTTGATGAAATGGACTTGCGGTTTTTGCGCATTTTGCTCGAATCCAAAGGGCGTCCTTTGGGGCTTGGCACCATTGCTGCGGCATTGAGCGAGGACGAAGGCACGGTGGAAGATGTCATCGAACCTTACCTCATCGCCAAAGGTTACATCGAACGCACCGCACGTGGACGCATTGCGACGCCCAAATGCTACGAAGTGTTTCGGCTCACACCCGGGGCCAAAAACCTATTTGCCTAATCCTTACATGTAAAGGCTTCAAGCGCCTCAATATGCCTTACATGTAAGGCTTTTCTCTCCTCTAAAAAGGCTATTTTTTCGGCTTTTATCTTGGAAAATTGGCGCATGAGCCAGTCGTAATTTTTGTTCAAAAAAGTGTTGCGCGAATGCATCATATTTTCTAACTCATACAGATGAAAGCTGGTACGTAGGCGTGTTTTGATTTCCTCCAATTTGGGTTGATAAAGAGGAAACTGGCTTGGATTTTCTTCGTAGAGTTTAATGGACTCACTGATTTTGCGCTCCAAAAATCCCACACTCACTTCCGTCGCGTTTTGGTAGTTAAAACTCACCGCCGAACTTAAGTGGTTAAATTGGGAGGAGATTTGTGCATAAGAACCTCGAATCTCATCGTTAAAAGGCTTTAAAAAAGTCTCGTACGCCTTGGAAGCAAAACGGCGCAACGCAGCAAAAGCATCCTTGCTGTGCAAGGCATCTTGGGGAGTTTTGGCTTCATAGATTTTTTGCCACCCTTGCACGGCACGCTCAAATTCTTTGTAAATCAGGCTGTTTTCTTGGTTTACTACATCTTGAATCACGCGCAGGTTTTTCACGTATTGTTTGAACATCTTGCCAATCAAATCTTCATCGTAAAACAACACCTTGTACACTCGGTCTGCATGAATCTTCGCCACACGGTATTCGTGGGGAATGTACGTTGTTTTGCCTTTCAAAAGCCCCGCTTTTTGGGCTCCATAACGCACGCGAGTTTCGCTGTCGATGTGCGTAAAAATCTCCGATGCAATCTTGTCGATGATGTTTTCGATTTTTACAAACGCCAAACCAAGCTCTTTACCAAAGCGCGCTTTCAAAGCTTCAAAGGTTTGTTGTGCCTTAGCTTCAAAGGTTTCCAAGATGTCCTCAAGAGCCTCATGGGCCGCCATGATTTCACGGTGTTGGGCGAGGATGCGCCCGCGCAAAGAAGTGAGCTCTTTTTGAATCGCGTACACTTTAGCATCTTGGGCTTGCGGGCGAATCTCTTGGGAGATAAACCCTAACACCGCTTCGATATTGGAATCTTGCAACAAAGAAGCGTTACTTGCACTGTCTGAAGCGGCAATGCGCGCAACCCTTTGCAAATACCCCTCAATCTGCGCCTCTAGCGCCTCTTTTTGCGGAAGAAACTGGGCTTGTTTACATGTAAGCTCCAGCCCCTCAAGCAAATCCTCAAGGGTTGCCTCAAGTTGTGCTTCATGGCTGTGAGAACGCGCTTCAAGGGCTTGTTTGGCGGAAATCGCTACCACTTCGCCAAAGTATTCGCCTAAGGCTTCTTTGACATAAGCCGTAGTTTTTTGGATGTTTTCTTCGGAAAATTTATCTTTTTGGTTGAGCACGCACAAGGATTTTGACGCGTAGGCGTCCATGTACTGTTCCAACACTTCCACTTCACTCAGCTTCCCTGCATTGTCCATCAAGGTGAGCCAAATGATGCCATCGACCTCCCTAAGTACCGCTTGGGTGGTTTCAGTGTCGCTGTGGGCTTGGGAATTTAGCCCTGGCGTGTCCACGAAAACCACTTCTTTCAAAAGCTCCAAAGGGGCATACAGGGTGAGGTATTTGGTTTGCTCTACGCTTTCACGCTGGTCTGTAAAACTGGCGATATTTTCAACCCCATAAAACGCTTCGCGTCCATCATAATAATGCACTTGAAGCTTAAACTCCTCCCCGTAGCGGATGTAGTTGACCTTGGATGTGACTGGCGTTACGCCAGTAGGGAGGATGTTTTTGGAAAGAAGGGCGTTTAAAAAGGTAGATTTTCCGCTGGAAAACTGCCCCGTAATCGCCACTTTCATAGGCTCTTCCACACGGCGCACAAGAGCATCAAGTGCCTCTTTCAAAGGGGATTCTTCGTGCATCAACGTTTGCCTAAAGGCTTCGATGGCTCCAAGCAAAGGGTGGGTAAAGGTTTTGGGCGGGTAATAAGCTTTGATAAAGGCGTCAAAAAGTGGGTGTCTCATGGGCGCACCCCGTCAAAATACGCCATGACTTCTTCGAGGCCGGCACGTTTTTGTCTTAGTTCTTGCTTGCGCACGTCAAGGGTTTTTTGCTCACTCAACGCCAGTGCCAACGCCTCTTTCAAGGCTTTTTCTTCTTCGTCAATCTGCGCCCTTGCTTCTTGGGCAGGGGCTTGGGTTTGGGCGTAAAACTGCGCCACCATCTCACTGCCCACTTCGTATAATCGCGGCATGCTTTTGTGCTCCAATTGTTCAAAAAAAGTAGCAATGGTCTTCTCCATCGCTTCAAACAGGGGTTCGGTTTGCTTTTTGGAAGCCCGCGCCACAAGTCCACATAAGACATCGCTAAGCAAGGAATTATCCGCGCTCAACAACCCTTTTTTGGCCGCTTCGTCGATGTACGCTTTGGGGTCAAAGGCAAGAGGTTCGATGGCACACACAGTGGCGTACTCCACACTCAAAGACTCACTTTGAGCACCCATGTGGCGGTACAACGCAAAGCGGTATTCGCGCAAGGTGTCCATGAGACCGTCTTTGACTGCAGTATAAATCATCATTTCAAGACGCTCGGACTTTGGAAAACGGCTCTCTTTGCGCAAGGTGTAGGTGATGTCGCTGGCCAGTCGGCGTAAAAGTTCGGCGCGAAGGGTGGCAAAACGAGAGCTGGCAAATTGCTTCATGGTGGCAAGGTAGCTTTCAAATTCCCCTTTGAGACGCTCTAGTTCTTCCAATAAACGCTCCAAATTTGCCCGCACGTTTTGTTCTTTCAAAGCGTCGTACCTGCGCTCTAGCTCTTCCACGGAAACATCCAAACGCGCAAGGTGCTCGCCATACTGGGTGTGTTGTTGCTCGCAAACAAGTCGCAACGCTTTTGTGTTAGCCCCAATAGCCAAGGTCGCGCGCTCGTTTTCTTTGCCAAACAACACTTCGTGCAAGTAGCGCTCAATGGCCAAAATTCCCGTTTGTTCTTCGTCGTAACCGCGCGCTAAGGCCTCTTTAGCTCGACCCGTGCGGTGCCACAGTGCGAGCTCTCCTGCGACGGGAAAGATGGCGATTTTCTTTAAAATAGGCTCAATGAGCTGCGCTTTTCCGAGGGACTTGAGTTGGTTGGTGATGCTTCGCGTGGTGTATTCTATCACTTCCTCAAGCTCAGCACTGCTTAGCATATCTACCCGCGTAATCAAAATCACAAGGCGCGAAATGCGTTGGTACGTTAACGCATCGATGATAAAATCCACGTCTTTTTTGGTGGCAGATTGGCTCGCGTTCATGAGGTGAATCATGACATCGCATTGCACCAAATACTGCTTGGTAATCTCCTCGCGCTGCACCACAGGATCATCAAGACCGGGAGTATCTACGATGCTTACCCCCTCTTGGGCTAAGGCCACGTCCGTGTACAGCTCAACGCATTTGACGAGGTTGCATTTCCCTTCGGAGAGCTTAGCGGAGGTAAATTGGCCTAGGGTTTCAAGGGGGATGGTTTGGGAAACACCTTCAGGGCGCACCAGCGTTGCCCACTCTGCGCCAAAACGCGCTTTGGTAGTTTCCACAAAACGGGCCATCGACTCGCTGTTTTGCGCACTTTGTTCGATGCTTTCCCACTCTGCGGCATTCCAAAAATGCACGATTGCTTGGGGTGTGGTGGCGTGCTTGATGATGGCAAGGTTGGCCGTTTCGGGGACAGTGGATGTTCCTAGGATTTCTTGTTTTAACAAGGCATTTAAAAAGGTGGATTTTCCTGCGTTCATAACCCCAGTGATGCCGATGGAAAAGGCAGTATCTCCAAGGCGTTGGATGACGCTTTGGCAGCTCTCCTTGAGACTTTGGCTCTCCAAAAGCTCCTCAAAAAGCGTATGGGCAACTTTTAACAATGCCTCTTTTTGCCCGTGAAAATCAAACCCTTCCGCCACGGGCATGTCGAGGGAAAACGCAGGAAGTGAGGGCTCTACATGTAAAGGGAGTTGGTGCAAAGCTTCTTGCTGTTTTTGAGGGAGAATAGCTGCTTTGTGGAGCGCATCCAAGCACGCCAGCGTTTCTTGCCACATTGTGGCATCACATAAAAGATATGCAAGAAGAGCTTTTTGGGCACAACACATAGCCTCATGCGTGGTTGGTTCTTCTTTAAATATAAGCTCATAAGCTTCTTGAAATGAGGGGAGGTTTTTAACATAATCAAAATTTTCAGCATTCACGGTTAGCACCATCGAAAAAAGCGAGGGAGCAAACTCTGGCATAAAAAGTGCGGGAGAAAAATCAGAACAAGCAGTGGGCCAAAAAGAGGCTAGGTAAGATTCGACTTCTTTCATTTTTCCTTCTTTACATGTAAGTCACATTTAAGAAGGCAAAAGGGTATCACAAAAAAGGAAAGAGGGGCATTAAAAAAATAACCTGCCCCATTCTTTCAATAGAGTTTAACCTCAGGCCGCGTTTTGCTCCCTAAGTGTCTCATCCAGATAATCAAACATTTTTTTACTCTCTTGTTCCACTTCTTTAAAGAGCCCAATAATTTCCTCTTGGTGCCCCAAAAGCGTCTCTTCACCCTCTTTGGTGTAGCGGGCTACTTTTTCTACGTTGGTATAAAGTTTTTGATACGGAACGTAAATCTTCTCATAGCTTCTGGCATTTTCAAATAACTTTTTACCCTCTTGGGTATACCATTTTCCAAATTCCGTCGCATCAAGGCCTGGTAGGTTATGGTAAACCCCTGCCACATAAACGGCATTATAGGTGTCGGATTTGAAAATAGCATGGTGCATCTTTGCCAAAGTTGTATCGATGGTGCGCTGAATAGAGCCGATGCTCACGGAGGTTGCGCTAGAATAAGAGAGCAACTCTTCAAACGTAGAAGAAAGTTTATCAAGAGTCGTGTTGGATTCATCGGCATTGGCTTTCATTTTTACTGCACTTGCCTCAATTTCACTGGTTTCTTGTTGCAACGTTTTGATAGAAATTTCAATCTCTGCGGTCGCTTTTTGGGTTGTTTCGGCAAGCTTTCGTACCTCATCAGCCACTACGGCAAACCCGCGTCCGTGCTCTCCTGCGCGCGCGGCTTCGATGGCAGCATTAAGGGCCAAAAGGTTGGTCTTGTCAGCAATGTCGTTGATGGTTTCTACCACACTACTAATCTCTTCGGTGCGTTGAGCCAACACGCGAATACTTGATTCGTTTTGATCCACATACTGCACTAAGCGAATAATTTTTTCTACCGTTTCATTAAGGTCGTTATAACTCTCTTTTGTTTTTTGACTTGAAATTTCACTGTTTGAAACAATTTCCTTAAGGCGCTCCACGACGGTTTTTAAATCTTGTTGCACCGTACTAAAATCATCCGAAGAACTACTCACGCGGGCAAGTTCCGCATTGAGGGTGTTTTTGGCAATAAATTCATGGTTGGCCTTCATTGCACTCACTGCGGTATTGATAAGATTTGACTGGGCTTTAAACTCGCCGTGCATTCCTTTTTGCAAAATTTTACGGCCGAATTGCTCTTTGGAAGCAGCCTGAATGGTTGCATTTACTTCCTTGGTAAGAAGTTCAAAATTATCCAACAGCATGTTCATGTTGGAACACAACGTCTTAAGCTCTCCACCATCCCTTACTTTAACAATACGTCCATGGAGATTACCGTGAGAACTCTTGTCAACAATGTCTGCTAAAGAATGAATCGTTGCTTGGACCTTGCGAATATTGATAAACATAAACCAAGCAAGAGCAAAATTAGAAAGGCTAATAACCTGAATCGCATGAAAACCATTAACATATACTTCAAGAAAAAAAACAAGCGTAAATGCTACAAGAGAGATAATATTGGCATATTGAATTTTTGCCAATGAAGAAATTTTATTCAAAGGAAAGGATGAAATCATCGTAGCTCACCTTGTGTTGGGATAGGGTTTCGTTTAAAAGTCGAATAGAGGCATCCATGCCACCACCACGTTCAGCTTGGAGCATTTTTTCATACAAGGGGACAACTGCTTCGACTCCTTTTTGGCTTGGGGATCGGCGCACAGAGTGATACCCTGTAATAGCCTTTGTTTTGGGGTCAAATTCAGGCGTAACAAAGGCATGCACCCAATAAAATTTTCCTGTTTTTGAACGGTTTTTTACATAAGCAAAGATCTCTTTTCCTCCGCTAATGGTGTCCCACAAAAGTTTAAACACTGCACGAGGCATGTCGGGATGCCGTAAAATATTATGCGGCGCATCAATTAATTCGTCTTCGCTATACTCGGAGACTTCTATAAAAAGGTCATTGGCGTAGGTAATGCGACCTTTTAAATCTGTTTTAGAGACGATGAAAAGATTTTCATCAAAGCGTAGTTCATTCCCATGTTGCGTAATCTTCACGAATGCTCTCCTTTAACGTGTCTCAATTTTAAAAACTAGTAGTATATCGAAAAAAAGTAAGATAAAAGAGGATTCTGTAGTTGGTGTTACAAAGATAAGAGCGCCGCAACCAAAAGGTTGCGGCAAAGAAAAGAAGGGTATTATTTAAGAGCTACAAGCTTACGGCGCATGTAGGCAATTTTGCTTTGAAGCGGAAGGTGCTTGGGGCAATAATCTTCGCAAGCCAAAAGACTCATACATCCAAAAACACCATCGTCATCACCGACAAGCTCATAATAATCCTCATCAGTTCTCTCATCCAGTGGATCAACCTCAAAACGTGCAATACGGTTTAGTCCAACCGCCCCCACAAAATCTGGACGCATTAACTTGGTGCCACACGCCGCAACACAGATGCCACACTCAATACAACGGTCTAGTTCAAAGGCTTGGTCTGCAATCTCAGGCTCAATGCGCTCTTCGATTTTTGAAATGTCGGTCACTTTTGAGGAGTGAATCCAGCTTTCAACACGCTTGCTCATTGCGTCCATCCACACGCCTGTGTTGACAGAAAGGTCTTTGATGAGTTTAAATGCTGGCATTGGCATGAGTTGAATCACGCCATCAGGAAAATCTTTCGTAAGGGTTCGACATGCTAATTTTGGCTCACCATTAACCATCATGCCACAACTTCCGCAAATACCTGCACGACACACAAAGTCAAAGCTCAAATCTGCGTCGTATTTTTCACGAATCATATTAAGAGCAATGAACAAGGTCATCCCTGGCGTTTCTTCCAATGTATATTCTGCAAAATGGGGCTTAGAAATCTTGCTTTGTGGGTCATATTTTAGTGCCCGAATGGTGATTTTTCTACTCATAACCAACTCCTACTCGTTCGTTAAGTGCTTTAAATTGAGGTTGTAGTTCAAACGGCATTAGCGCATCTTGAATTTCATGACGGCTTTTTCCGGCTTTTTCCATCTCTTCACGAATGCAATCCACTTCTTCTTGGCGTTTTGCGCTATCGGGGTGTTCAATAATGTTCCCTTTAACACCGTATCCCCTAAACGCTGGCGGGATTTCCATTTTCATGATATCCAATGGCTCATATTCAACCGTTGGCATCAAGTCTCCTTCTTTCCATGAAGTAAGGGTTCGGTTTAGCCAGTTGGCATCATCCCGCTTGAGGTAATCTTCACGGTAGTGTGCTCCACGGCTTTCAGTACGGCGAAGAGCGCCCTCAGCAAGGCACAATGCAAGCTTAAGCATCATAGGCACACGATAGGCTTCTTCAAGCTCAGGATTGGCGGCACGTGTTTTTGATTTTACGGTAACATCGTGTGATTTTTTCAAAAGCTCTTGAAGTTCATTTACTGCCTCTGTTAAACCCTTGTGGTCTCTAAAAATAGACACCTTGTCCCACATAATGTCTTTCATACGATTTTTGATAGTAAAGATATCGTTTTTACCCTCACCCTTGAGGAGATGATCGATAAACGCTTCTTGTTTTTTTACCGCACGTTCAATGGCTGTAGTACTTACCGTAATTTGCGTTGTTGTACAGTGTTTTGCAAAGTAATCTCCTACAATCATCCCCGCTACAACAGTTTCACTTACGGAGTTCCCACCCAAACGGTTAAATCCGTGCATATCCCAGCACGCTGCTTCACCGGCACTAAAGAGGCCTTTAAGGGTTGGAGATTCACCTTTTGCATTGGTGCGGATGCCACCCATGGAGTAGTGTTGCATTGGAAGAACTGGTGCCCACCCTTTTGGACCTTCATCCGCAGGGTCAATGCCGTTAAAGATCTGGCAAATTTCTTGTACGTCGCGCAAGTTTTTCTCAATGTGCTCACGGCCGAGAATCGAAATGTCAAGCCAAACGTGCTCGCCATACGGAGAAGGAACGCCCTTGCCATTACGGATGTGTTCCATCATACGACGGCTTACAACGTCACGGCTAGCTAACTCTTTTTTCTCAGGTTCATAATCAGGCATAAAACGGTGTCCGTCCACGTCACGCAACAAACCACCATCCCCGCGGCATCCTTCTGTCAACAAAATACCGGAAGGAACGATGGGCGTTGGGTGAAACTGAACCGCTTCCATGTTACCAAGTTTTGCAACACCTGTTTCAAGAGCGATGGCCGCGCCGATACCTTCACAGTTTACTGCGTTGGTTGTTTGTCGGTATAATCGTCCGTATCCACCTGTAGCAATCAAGGTTCCTTTGGCAACATACGCGGTCAATTCCCCTGTCACCAAATCACGCACAACAGCACCAAAGCACTGGTTGTTCTCGTGGATCAGCGCGATAGCTTCTTTACGGTCTTCCACATTTACATTGTGCTTCAACGCTTCGTTAGCAACAGCAAATAACATGGTGTGGCCTGTTGCGTCGGAGGTGTAGCAGGTGCGCCATTTTTTTGTGCCACCAAAGTCACGTGAGTGAATCAACCCGTGGACTTCTTCTTTCTCATCAATCACAGTACGCTCAGCATTAATAATCGCTGTACGTTTACCCCGTGAAATACGTGTCCAAGGCACGCCCCAAGCAGCAAGCTCGCGAATGGCTTTAGGCGCAACGGTAACAAACATCCGCGCGACGTCTTGATCACAGCCCCAGTCGCTTCCTTTGACCGTATCTTGAAAGTGCAAGTCTTCGTTATCTCCTTCACTCATTTTGGAGTTTCCTAAACTTGCTTGCATTCCCCCTTGCGCAGCAGCAGAGTGCGAACGCTTTACAGGAATCATGCTCAGCACTGTTGTGCTCAACCCTTGCCTAGCGGTTTCTACTGCGGCTCGAAGCCCCGCCAAACCACCTCCAATTACCAATGCGTCACAGTATTTGATATTCATTATGCCTTCACCTTTCCGTCATGTCGCAATTCTAGATGAGATGTTCGCTCATAGCGCTCACCCGCATTATCTCTATGTTCATAGCCAATTTTTACATATGCTGCAAGTGTTACGAGACCGAGTCCCAAAAAGAACACCGTAATCGCCCATTTTAGTTTTTTGAGCTTTGCTCTTGTTTCCTTAGCATTCGCACCTTCAAACCATCCCCATTTAACGCAAAGACGATACAACCCGATACTTCCGTGGAATTCAACAGCTAAAAGTAAAAGAAGGTAAAAAGGCCACATAATATCGGTATACATTCTGTCCGCCGAAGCGTACGGACCAATTTCATGTGATTTTGCAAACATCATCGCAAGATGTGCAGAACCCAAGAAGAACAATACAAAACCTGTAGCAGCCTGAATAAACCATAAAGATGTGTCCTTATGGTTCATCATGCCCATATGTGTACGATACGATTGCCATTGTCTAAAATTAATCGGCAATTTTCTCATTGCAAGAAGTCCGTGTGCGATAAATACCGCCGACACAACCAACACTGCAAATGAAGTGATAGCCGGTTGGGGTTCTTTTAAAAACATACTTCCCTCAAGCATTTGAACTACGTCGTACATAAAGTCTTTGCTAATTAAAATGGTAGAAACAAAGAACATGTGCACCCACATAAACAATCCCAAAAAGAGCCCTGTCGCACTCTGGATATAATCCAGTTGTGCAGGCAACTTACTCTTCTTGCCCTCAACTGACTTGCCTAAAAAACCTTCAATTAGGTCACTCACGCTAGATCCTTTCACTAGAAATTTATTTCCACAGGTAAAAAACAGGGGAAGTCTCCCTGTTTTCAAAGCCAAGAAAAACTTACAAAGCATTCGCGTTTGCCCTTAAGTCATCCTTTATACTTGCAACTATAACAAAAAGATGGGACAAAAATGAGACTCAACGGGCGCGTTTTTTCATAAGAAACAAGTACAAAATCACAGAAACACTCAGCATCATTAAAGAAAGCAATTGCCCCATACTCATCCACTCTCCCACGATAAATCCCAATTGGTAATCAGGCTCCCTCCAAAACTCTGCCACAAACCTCGCCACCGAATACAAGGCACCATACAGCGCAATCAACTCACCTTCAAAACGTTTTTTGTGACGGTAGGCATATAAAACAACAAATACCACAATCCCTTCAAGCACCGCTTCGTACAGCTGAGAGGGGTGGCGAAACACGCCTGCCACGTAAATCCCCCATGGCATTTCTGTAGCACGTCCGATGAGTTCTTGATTGAGAAAATTACCCACACGTCCAAACACATAAGCCAAAGGCACCGAGAGGGCCACAAGGTCTAAAAAGCTCCACGGGTTTTTGTTGTGGCGTTTTGAAAACCCCCACGTGGCCAATAGAAACCCCACAAGCGCACCGTGGTAGCTCATGCCGCGGATCCCCACAAATGTCCCATCAATAAAGGGGTTAAACATCTGCCAAGGGTGGGTCAAATAGTAAACAACATTGGGGTCATAAAAAAGAATATATCCTATGCGCGCACCTAAAATCACTCCTATTTCTACCCATAAAAAATAGGTATCCAAGGCTTTTTCACCAAAAGGAAGGCTGTCTTTTTTCACAAACCATTTGGCAATAAACAGCGCGCTCAAAAGCGCCATTACGTACATAATTCCATACCAATGCACCGCAATGGGGCCTAAAGAAACAGCAACAGGATCAAAGTGGCTGTAGATGTGATGCCAATATTCCATAACACTCCTTGAAAAGGCTTAATTTTAATATAGACTTAATTACACTTGGCTTTACATGTAAAGATAGATTTGGCTTCTTAGGGTTATACTACCTTTCGCGAAACAAGGAGAGAATATGGACATTGCAACGATTTTAAGCTCAGAGTGGTTTGGACTCTATGGCGTGCCACTTCTTATCTGCTTGGCGCGCATCACGGACGTTACTATTGGCACCTTGCGCATCATTTTTGTAGCCAAAGGCTTGCGGCGCGTGGCTCCCGTTTTAGGCTTTTTTGAAATTATTATCTGGCTTACCGCCCTCACCCAAGTCATGGGCAACCTCACCAACCCTGTCAACTTTTTTGCCTACGCGCTAGGCTTTTCTCTGGGGAATTATTTGGGCATTTACATCGAAAATCGTTTGGCCCTTGGTATGGTGGTCATTCGCATCATCACCAAACGCGACTCCCATGCTCTTGCCACAAAACTGCGTGAAATCGGACACAGTGTCACGTCCTTGGACGCCGAGGGCAACGATGGTCCAGTCAATGTCGTCTTTACAGTTGTCAAACGCTCTCAGACTAAAAAAATCATACCGCTTATCCAACACTACAACCCGCGCGCGGTTTACTCCATTGAGGATGTCAGGCACGTGAGTGACCCAAACTTCCCCATGAAAACCCCTCTGGCGCGCAAAGGCATCGCTGAGCGTTTGCGCGGGGTGGCAAAATAAGTTAACTTTTTAGGATAGAAAAATTCTCCACCCCGCCCTTCCATTCAAGGGTATACAAATCTTCACGGCGCGAACGGAAGTTGCGCACGCTTCCGCGCTCACGAAGCTCCTTTAAAAGACGCACGTCAAGGTCGGCTACAAGGGTCATCTCGGTATTTGGCGTGGCTTCGGCGATAGTCGCATCATGAGCAAACGCATAATCTGAAGGACTAAACACCGCCGCTTGAGAGTACTGAATGTCCATATTTTCTACCTTGGGCAAGTTGCCCACACTGCCCGAGATAACCACATAGCATTCGTTTTCAATAGCCCGCGCTTGGGCACAACGACGCACGCGCAAATAGGCGTTTTTGGTGTCTGTCCAGTAAGGCACAAACAAAATATCAACCCGATGCTTGGCAAGCAATCTTGAAAGCTCCGGAAACTCCACGTCGTAACAAATGAGCACACCGATGCGCCCTGTGTCCGTTTCAAAAACAGAGAGTTTATCGCCCCCTTGCATCCCCCAGTACGCTTCCTCATCAGGAGTGATGTGAAGCTTCTTTTGAAAGGCATGGGTGCCATCGCGTCGGCACAGGTAGCTGGTATTGTAAAGCACTTGGTCGCGGTATTCGGGCATGCTTCCTGCGATGATGTTGGTGTTGTAGCGTACTGCCATTTGTCCGATTTTTTCTACTAACTCATCCGTATAGCTAGCCACGGTGCGAATGGCAGCTTCGGGGCTTTCTTCGGGGTGCAAGGCCATGAGAGGTGCGTTAAAAAACTCAGGAAAGAGCACAAAATCCGACTGGTACCCCGCCATGGCGTCTACAAAAAACTCCACTTGATCTAAAAACTCTTCCACGCTCCGCACACTGCGCATCTGCCATTGCACCGCGCCGATGCGAATGATAGAACGGGTAATGATAGGCTGTTCGGGGCTCTCTTCGTACTCGACGTTACTCCACTCTAGCAAGGTGGCGTACTCTTTGGACGCTTGGTCGCCTTTAAGATAGCCTTTAAGAATCCGCCGCACGTGAAAGTCGTTGGCCAGTTGAAAGCCAAGTACAGGGTCGCTGATTTCTTTGTGTTTGACTTGTTCGATATAGCGCGCGGGAGTCATTTCGTGGGCGTATTTAGCATAACCAGGGATGCGCCCCCCTGCGATGATGCGTTTGAGGTTGAGCCATACGCACAGTTCTTTGCGCGCATCGTACAGCCGCCTTCCAAGGCGAAGTCCACGGTACTCTGGGTCTACAAACACGTCCAAACCGTACAAGGTGTCACCTTCGGGATCGTGGGTGGTCAATAAGCCTGCCCCTGTGATCTCTTCGTAGGTGTGGCGGTCGCCAAATTTACCATAATTCACAATCAAACTTTGCGCTGCTGCGACAACTTTGCTGTCATCTTCGATACAAATCTGCCCTTCGGGAAAGGCTTTGAGTTGGGCATAAAACTCTTTTTTTGTCCACCCGCCAAGGGTGGGGTAGACTTTGTCCATAATCGCTTTTATATCTGCATAATCTTCGCGTCGCAAGTTTCGTAAAATCAGCTTGCTCGCATGTTTTTCTGCCATGAATGCTCCTTTACATGTAAAGGTATTGTAACACAAGGTGGCAACACTTTAGGCTTCTTGAAGCATTGCCCCAAAACAAAACAAAGCGCTCCTTTTCTTTGTTTATTTTGGGGTGCTAGTTTTAAACTGAGCAAGCATGGCAATAAGCTCATGGGACAAGGTTGCAACCTCTTTGGCAACCTTGTCGGCTTCTGAAATACTTGTACTGTTTGAAGCCGAAATATCTTGCAGGGTTTCTAGCTTGCGCACAAAAGCATCCATAAGCCCGGCACTTTGGTTAACTGCTTGTGTTGTTTCAGTGATGCTTTTCGCAGCAGTTCCCATAGTCGCACTCACCGCCTCAACCTCGCTTTGAACCTCATCTGTTTGCTCCACCAGTACGCGCACGCGCTGAGTGCCAGCATTCATTTCGCCACTTGTATCTACAATAGATTGAACAATCACGTTAATCGTAGCGTTAATTTCAATGAGAGATTTTTGTGTTTTTTCGGCCAGTTTTCGCACCTCATCGGCCACCACGGCAAACCCGCGCCCGTGCTCTCCTGCCCGCGCGGCTTCGATGGCAGCATTGAGAGCCAAAAGGTTGGTCTGCTCCGCAATATCCGCAATCACATCCAGTACAGATTTCACCTGTTCTGCATCATGACTTAATTGGGTTAACTTGCCTGCAAGCTCCATTTCCATATGGGAATTTTCACTGACTTTTTCAATTGTATTAACAATCAATACACGAGCATGCTCTAATTGCTTATGGGCTTCTAGCATTTCACCTTGCGTTGTGTTTGCCTCTTTGGAAACCCCCAAGAGAGCTTTTTTGAGCGCCAAAGCCTCACTAGAATTCTCTTTGATGATATCAACCTCACGAGTAATATTTGTCAATATTTGACCAAAAGCCGAGGCAAGCTCACCTGAAACGGCAACATTTTGCCTAGCCCCTTCTTGCGTCTTAGTAATCACACCGTGCAGCCCTTCTACAAACTCGCCCAAAGAAGTGTATATTCCGCTAAATTCATCCTGCACATTGCTGTGAATACGTCGACCCAAATCCTTACTTGTTGCAACATCCAAAATGGTTTTGCGCAAGGCATTAACACGCCGTTGTATGTCTCTGGCTATCACCCAGCCAATCACCAATGAAAAAAGAAAAATAGCACTTCCTATAAGAGCGTCCGTCAAAGCGGTAGATTTGTGTGCTGCCATAACAGCATCGATTTCTTGGGAGATTTTATCATCAACTTCTTTAAGTTGGTCTATTTTTTCCGTCATGGTTGCAAACCAACTTTCCGCATTGACACCAAAGTTTCCCTCGCTTCCCTTGCTAATAGCTAGGTTTCTCAGGCGGGCCACTTCAGCAAAAGAGGGGTGTTTTTGTGCTTGTGCATAATACCCGCGCACTTGCGCTGTGGTGTTGTCATAAAACACTGACATGTACGAAGCTTGCTCTGCGATGAGCGTTATTACCCGTTCAAACATGCCTGGCGCAAAACGATCTGCACCAAAGGTACCGCTAAGCACTGCGCGCTCAACCCCCGCGCGCTCTTTAGCTTTAAGATAAGCCGTATAGGCCACAAGGGCTCTGGTAACATCGTTTTTCGGAGAGAGCGTGGCGGCGTAGGCAGTAATGTCAAGCATTTTATTGTTCATGTCGGTGTAATATTTTACCACTTGACCCAATGGAAGCTCAAGGGCGCTCACGCGCTCACGCATATTTGCCAATTGGCTTAAATCCTCAAGCAGAGCATCAACTTCTTCTTTGAAAGAGGAAGGGTAGACAGAAAAATCCACCAAAGAGGCTACCCTCTTAAACGCGCCCACTTGTTTGTCAGTAGCACTACGCTGAGCTGGAAGCGTTTGTGCGAACTGTGCACCTTTGCTGCCCGTAAAACCTGCGCTCATACCCCGTTCTTTTTGGGTTTCGTGAATCAAAAGTGAAATACTTTTACTCATCTCAACAAGAGCATGCACCTGTGTAAGTTGAGTATTAAACCGGTAATCATCCACTACTTTTGTAGCGGTCAGATACACCAAGCCAATCAGCGGAATAAACGTTAGGGCGAGCAGTTTGCTCTTAATGCCAAGCTGAATCATAAAATCTCCTTGCAAAAACTAGCAAGGAGATTAACATAGTTATGATTTTTTCGCCATGACCTGCATCAAAGCTTTTAGCAGGTCATGTAAAAATCTAGACCTTAAACTCCTCAAGTTTGGCGCGCAGTCTGTCGGTCTGGGTGCGCAGATTGTGAGATGCTTCGACAATGTGGTTTACGTCTGTTGAGTTTTTGGTTGCCATGGTGTCTGCTTTGAGTACCACTTCAATGAGTTTTTGCGCTTCTTGCTCAATGGTTTTTGAGCCCTCCAAGGAGCGATCAACCACCCCGTCCACATCGCGCATAAGCAAGGAAACCTCATCTACTGAGGCTTGCACTTCTTCGGAGTTTTTGGCGAGTTTTTGAATCTCTTTGGAATTGTTGGAGATAGAATGAGAAATCTCTTCGATAGAGCGCACAGTACCCTCAACGGTTGTGTTGATCTCCTCCAGACTTGTTTGCGTTCTTTCTGCCAAGATTCGCACCTCATCGGCTACTACAGCAAAACCTCTCCCGTGCTCCCCTGCACGCGCAGCTTCGATGGCAGCATTAAGAGCCAAAAGATTTGTCTGGTCTGCAATTTCACCAATGGCTTCAAGAACATTTTTGATTGCGGAAGTTTCTTTGGTTAGGGTACCTAGACGCGCAGTAAGCAGTTGGTCGTTTTTAGTGCTTTGGTTTACCACGCCCGCTAACTGTGTGACCAAATCCCGCGCATACTGCAAACGTGTTTCGGCCTTTTGGAGGTTTTCTTTTGTGGCCTTTGATTCTTTTAGAGTTTCTTGGATAATGGTAATGGAGTGCTCTTGGGTGGTTTTGATACCCCTGTTCATGGCAAGCTGCTCCTTGAAACTACTCTCTAGCGCTACACACAAATGGCTAAGTTGATTGGAGATAGAGGCATTTTCCTTGGATGTATCGATGGCGTTTTTGACAGTAGCGTGGATTTTTTCGATAAACCGATTAACACTTTTACCCGCGCGCCCGAGTTTGCATGGCACCTATCACTGCATCAATACCATCCACATAAACCCCCGTCCCAATAATCCAATCCCACCCTGGATGTACGATAACATAAGAAAGTTTTGGCTGTGGGTCTTCGTAGCCTGGTTTTGCCCACTGGTATTCCACCACACCGCCTGCGACACTGGCTTTGGTCACTTGCACCATTTCCATAAACAACGCTTTACCCGCTGGGTCTTTGATGTTGCGCAAATCTGCACCATTAAGTTTTGGATTAATGGGGTGCATCACCATTTTTGGCGAACTGTCATTAACCCAAAAATACCCCTCATCGTTAAGGTCAAATCGCATGGTTTTTAGTGCATTTAGCGCTGCATTTTTAGCGTTTTCTTCACCCATTTCTTGGCGTTGCTTGTAGTAATGCTCCACCAAATCATAAGCAATCTGAACACTATTCTCCAAATCTCGTGCGATTTTTTGAATCAGGTCTTCTCGGTATTGTGCTTCAAAATCCTGAGAAAGACGCTGCATTCCGTGAAAACCAACGGCGCTAAAAATAACAGCAATCCCAATCATAGGCGGAATGAGCAAGAAGAAGATTTTAGTACTGATGAATTTAAACATGAGCGCTCCAGTGGGGTTTTGTGATGATTTTAAGCCCAGAGGGATTAAAACTCTATTAAAAAATGTACAAATTAACCATTGTGTGGCGAAATAATCCTAAACGAAACGTTAAGTGACACTCTTTGAAGCCCCTTCCACACCTTTACATGTAAAGGTGTAGCCTAGGCGTACATAAAGGTTTTTTTGATACGATTGTGCCATAAAAATATTTAGGGTTTCAGGACACTGGATGCAGATAACCACTTTGGTTCATAACTATGGCTTCACCGAAGAAGATGCCTTTAAATTACGTGAAATTCGTCCGCTGCTTGTGCTAGAAATCGACCGTTTTATCCAAGAGTTTTATCTCTTTGTTTTTCGTTTTGAACATGCCAAAAAGTTTATTCAGTCTCCTGAAGCTCAAGCCAAGCACCAACAAGAGGTCACCAAATGGTTCAAGAGTCTTTTTGGTGGTGCTTATGGAAAATTTTATATCTTAAAGCTAAAACGCATCAGCGAAGCGCATGTGAACATTGGACTGCCTGCACACTACGTCAATGCTGCCTTTAGCTTTGTGCGACGCTTTATCAAAGAAGTTTTGATTGACAACGGTCGGCTTTGTGCCCTAGGTGCGGTGGATAAAATCATCGACATCAACCTCGACGTACTGACCATTAGCTACCAAGAAGAAGAGCAATCCAAGCTCATCCACGAAGTGGTTTTTTTGCGCAAATCCATCAAGGCGTCTGCCATCACGCCCTACGCCCAGCCCATTTACAACAGCCGAAGCCTTTTGCCTGAAAAAAACGAATGCCTCATGCGCCTCATTGACCCCCTAAATAAAGAAGTTCATTCGATTCTGCCTTATCTTGAAACATCCAAAAAGGTCAAGCTCTACCGCGCGCTCATGCAACAAATGGTGCAAAAATCATTTGCTTTTTTCTCCACCAAAGCGGTGGATTTTAGCCTCAACTTAAGCTATGAGGACATCACGGATGAACCCTTTGTGGCAGAACTTTTTAGCTACATTGATGGCCACATGGCGCCAAAGCATATTATTTTTGAAATCGTAGAGAGCGATTTTATTCAGGATTTTGCTGTAGTGGACTCTTTTGCCAAAAAGATTCGCGCTAAAGGGTGCAAGTTGGCGATTGATGATTTTGGCAGTGGGTTTTCTAGTATGCACCATGTTTTGGCGCTCAAACCCGAATACATAAAGATTGATGGTTCGCTCATCAAACACCTTGACACCTCTTCCCAGTCGCGCACGGTCGTGAGAAACATCGTCAACATGGCGCAAGAACTCGGCGCAAAAACCATCGCCGAGTACATTCACAACGAAGCCATTTTGCGTCAAGCGCAAGCGTTGGGAGTGGACTACTTGCAAGGGTTTCACCTCGCCAAACCTGCTCCTCTAGAGAACGCCTAGTCTAGGCTTTGCACTAACGCCAACGTTATCTCCTCAAACCGCACCACTTGCTTGCCGCGGTGGTCTTTTAAAAACCCCTCAGCTTGGCTTTTGGTGCGAAAAGGGATGAGTTCATGTCCCATAGGGCCGTACATGGTACTGCCTACCACATAAAAGGCTTCGCGGCCATCGAGGGCTTCGAGGGTGTAGTAGTCGGTCACTTTGATGGCAGGGTTTTGCATGGGGGCATGGGCGTATTTTTGAGGGTCGAAATAGAACTTCATCATGTCTTTTACCCCATCAAAATAGTGCGTATGGGCCTCGTCTTTGAGCATAGCAGCCCATTTGGGGTACTTGGCCACAAACATCCCGCACACAGGACACTTGGCATCTTCAGGGACGTCAATCTGCGCCACATGGGTATGTTCAAACCGTTTGACTTCCCACAAGTACAATGCCACAGGCTGCAAGTCGCCCTCGCCTTCTAGGTTTTGGCACAACCCTTTGCCTACAATGTCAGCCTTGAGTTCGCTAATGGTGTTGTAATGCATGGGGTCAATCTCTTGGCACTTGAGCTCATAGACCTTTTTTCCCTTGGGGTAAACCATGTTTTTCTTGCGGTTGTCGGTCATGGCAAGGTCTTTTTCCAAATCCTCAAGGGCGCGGGCAAAGGCTTTTTCAAAGTCTGTTAACTCCCCGCCATACTGGGCTTGAAACGCTTTTGCCGCCGCCTCGGTGCTAAAGGCGTATTTGCTCACCATGGTCATGGTGCCAGGAGCCTTGGAGCCTAGCACATAAAAGGCCTCATGCACATCAATAAGCACGTCTGTATCGACCGCCACCACGAGCATTTGCCCTAAGCGCTCTTTGATGGCTGGCATATCTACCGCCAAACAGCGCATGGAGCAGTACTGTTTTTTCGTGCCATCGGTGAGCTTAACGGCGTGATTGGTCTTGTAAAACAGGGGGAGCTTCATGCCACAGATGGGGCACCACTCTTTTTGCGGCCCCTCTTGAATCAGTTGCGGCGCGTTGTTGGTCGCTTGTTTACTAAACTCCATAGCGCCAACGCCAAAAGTAAAACACAACACCAGTGCTGCCATCCAAATCCCAAAGCGTTTCATTTGTCTGCCTTTTTGTGAAAATTTTAAGAAAAGCATACACTAGAAGTGTTAAAGCAGTGTTAGAACCCTTACATGTAAGGACTACTTTTTGCCTTTGGCGTTTAAAATGAAGTAGATGATAACCCCAAACACCCCAAGCACTCCGACAGAGAAAAGCAGTGGCGTACTTTTGAGAATGACATAGGTCACGATGAGAATGGAAAGGGCGGTGGGGACTTCGTTGTACGCGCGGAAAAATTTACCGCTTTTGGTACACGTGCCTTTGGCCAGTTGCTTGCGGTAGTGTTCCAAAGAAAAAGAGTACGCCATCAGCACTACCACCACCGTGAGCTTGGCATGCATCCACCCGCCACCACTCATCACCGAGGGATTTAAGGCTATCATAGCTAGACCACTTAAGACCGTCGCCCACAACGCAGGCAAACCGATGTATTTGTACAGCTTAAACTCCTGAATCTCCACCACCTGCGTGAACTCTTTTTTCTCCCTGTGCTCCACATGGTACACAAACAAACGGGGCAGGTAAAACAACATCGCCATCCACGACATAAAAGACATCACATGAAACACCAAAATCCACAAATAGTAGTCCATCATCGCTCCTTGGTAAAATGGAGCGATTGTACCTCAAAAGGGTAAATCAAAAGGCAATTTGGGGCGGGCGAACACAGGAGAAAAGGCTTAACTACAAGTCGCTGAGGTTTACTTTGCGTGGCATAAATACCTCATCCCTTCTCTCTCCCACTTCTTTCAGAAGAAGATAATCATCAAGCATTTCCATCATTTTTTCATAAGTTTTAGAAGGCACCAAGTAGGCACTTGCCACGTTGTGGTTCAAAATCGCCACGACTTCATCACCCGCCTGCTCTAAAACTTGCGTGGGAGATTTTTTGAGTTCTGTGATGCTTGCGGTAAAACGAGACAAAATAGGTTGCATTTTAAATACCTTTTTTAGTGCTCGCCCCAAAGATGGTTTTATTGCTGGCAAAGACGCATATAGAATATTTTCATAATTATCTAGTTGTGCTAATTGGCAAAAAATGAACTATAAACAATTCAAGACTTGCTTTGTCTTTTTCTGAAACTGTTTCGTAAAAAACGCGACATTGTTGGTAAAAACTTCCTTTACAATATTTTGCTCTTTATATTGTTTTAAATCAAATTGTATAGCACCTTTTGCCACGCCACATTTATATCTATCCCTAGGTTCAACACAGTCTTTGTAACATACGCAGTAAATAAAATTGTAATTGTTTTTTTGTATATTTAAAGTACTCAAGAGTCCATCTAATTCTCTTTTGCCTTCTTCTAATTTTTCTTTAATTTCAGTATTGCCTATATCGGATGGTTTTTGATTCTTAAATTCAATGCAATAAATGTCACTGTCCTTGACATAAAGCGCATCAAAGGATTTTGGTCGCATGTTCGAATTAGGGTATTTTTCCTCAATAATCCTATCATAATCAATAACTTCTTGACGCTCGTCAGCACACAAAGAAATACTATGAGCATCATCAAAGCTCGTTTTCCTAAAAGTGCTCTGAAATGAAGAGTAACTTCGAATAAATACGCTAATATCAGCCATGTAACAAATTCTCACTATCCATTTCATCAAATGTATCAAAAGGTTCAGAAAGTTTTTTAAAAATCTCAGAGAGTGTTTGACTATTGCTTTCATCAACCTGTTTAATTTTCCCATCTTGGGCAATATAAAAATTTGAATCAATTTTTTCTAATTCGCCGTATCTTTGTAGGGCCTCTACCATATAAGGACTGTGAGAATTGACCAAAACTTTTACTTTATTTTTTACCAAGCCAACAATGACTCTAGCCATAGCGAGTTGCCATTTTGGGTGCAAGTGAACTTCTGGCTCATCCAAGATAAGGCACACTTTTGGATTCAGAAAACGATTTTCATTTAGCAACTGCAATAGGCCAAAAGATTTAATACCAAAAGCTGTATTAGCCATTTCCATTTTTAGGGCTTTAGCGACAAAGTATTTATAAAAAAAGAACTTCCCGCCTTCTAATTTAAATTCTCCGCCTATAGTTTTTTGAATTTCTTCTTGGATTTTTCTTTGTTTTTTAACTCTGGGATAGGGGTTTGGTTTGGAAATTTTATCAAATAAATCCCATATCACATAAGGATAAGTTATATCAAAATCAAGCGCATAATCAAATTTTTGCCTTTCTTTCATTTTCCCAATGCTATTAAAAAAATCGACCATATCAAAAACGATAGGAGATTGAACAATCGTTGCATCAAAAAAACGCTTTCCTTCATTCTTTCCTCTTCTAAATTCTTTTACAAAATTTTTATCGACAATATGAGCATAGGCTACCTCTTTTTGATGGTCGTCCACTAAGGAAATTGTTCCATCAAGGGAAACATTACCATCAAAAACCAAATTAAGCCTTGTTGCAAGTATCTCTTTTTCTTTTTGTTGTAGGTTTTTATTACGTGCAATGTTGTCGGATTTGACAAGGCAAAACAAAGCCTTACCCAATGTACTTTTCCCTGTATCATTTTCACCCGCTATAACAGTAAGTCCGTTTATTTTAACACTTGCTTCTTCTACTAGTCCAATATTTCTAAGCTGAAGTTTCATTTCTTTGCCTTTTTTACTAAACAATTGTTAATCATAACACATTTGTCGACTTCACATTCTCTTCCCTAAGTGCGCTAGCGATGAGTTCGATGGGGTTTTTGAAGACCACGTCGGACTTGGCATGGTAAAGAGCGTCGCCTAGTTGCATGCGACACGCACTGCATTCTGCGCTTACGACCTTGGCGCCTGTGGCGTTTATCATGGTGGCTTTGGGCTCGCCTGCGGCTTTGGCGAAGCGGTAGTTTTCTAACTGCATGGTCACGCCGCCAAATCCACAGCAACGGTTGGGGTCGCTCATCTCGCGCATCACGAAGTTTTGGGCGATGAGCGCGCGGGGTTCTTTCCAAACCCCTTGCATTTTGCGGGCGTGGCAAGGGTCATGGTAGGTTACCACCTCGGAGCGTTTGGCTTTGCGCGCAAGCAGGTCTTTGAGGTTTGTTTTTTTCTCCAAATAATCCGTCGCCATGTAAATCATCGGGCGGATGGCCTCGGCTCTGGCTTTCCACTCGGGCTGGTCGTGGAAAAAGTGCACGTAGTCTTCTTTGATCATGGCGCTACAGGTGGCTTCGGGGATGATGATGGCCTCTAGCGTCTCTTTGAAACTCTCGATGTATTCGATGTTAAACTTCCCAAGGGCGTCCACACTGGCAAAATCCCCCGTAAAATACGAAGGTGCCCCACAGCATTTTTGCTGCTTGATGAGGTACACATCAATCTCCAACGCCTTCAATATCTCTAGTAGTGCCTTGCCGATGTCCGTGTACATGTAGTTGGCCAAACAGCCGATAAACACGCCTACTTTGCCCTTACCACCGTTGATGATGACTTCAGGATGAGAGTTTAAAAAGCTTTTTTTCGCCAAACTTGGAAGCAAACGGTCGAGTTTCACGATGGGGAAGTCGCGCAAACTCATGGAGCGTTTTTCGGGGTGGAGTTTGAACCCGCACGTTTGAAACACATACCCAAACCTCGCCAAGATGTCCATGATACCCCGATTGCGCAAGAGGAAAAACGCCAAGCGTTTGTACCACGCAATGCCGTATTTTTGGGCGATGTCGTAGCGGGCTTGCTCGATGACCATGTCCACTTTGAGGCTATTGGGACACACATCCACGCAGTTGGTGCACAAAAAACAGCTCTCAAAAATCTTCTTGGCCGTGCGGTCAAGCTCTAGTTTTCCTTTTTGATACGCGCCCAAAAGATGCAAAAACCCTCTAGGACTGGTGGTTTCGTCGGGGTTGACTTGGTGGATGGTACACACAGGGATACACTTGCCGCATTTCACGCACGCATCTGAGGTGACATTAAAAGCAAACATGGTTACACCGTCTTACTAAAGCGACGTTGGGATTCAGGAATCTTCCCAAGGTACGCATCAAAAGGCATACAGATATTGCGGATGAGCATGGTGCCCGTGGGGCTTACATGTAAGGCTTCTTTGCTCACGCTCACAAGTCCTGCGTCCACAAACTCTTGCAAGGCTTCAATGGCGTCTTTAAAGTACGCAAAAAAATCGATGCCAAAGCGCGTTTCGATGGCCGTGATATTCAGCTTAAAATTGCTCATCATCTCCATGATGACCGCCTTGCGAAGCACGTCATCCTCACTCAACACGAGTCCTCGGTGCACAGGCAATTGCCCCGCGTCAAGGGCGGCTTCGTAGGCTTTCATGTCCTTGAAGTTTTGCACGTAGTGGCGCTCGCCTTCCCCGATGCTCGTAAGCCCCACGCCGACCAAATCCGCGCCACCTTTGGTGGTGTAGCCTTGGAAATTGCGGTGCAATTCGCCTTTTTCGATGGCCTTAAAAAGCTCATCTTCAGGCTTAGCAAAGTGGTCCATGCCTATCATCTTGTAGCCGTTGCGTTGCAAAAAGTCAATGGTGTACTGCAAGATGGCCAGTTTCACACTGGGGTGCGGTAAGGTGGTTTCGTCGAACTTGCGCATGGTTTTTTTCATCCACGGCACATGGGCGTAGTTAAAGATAGCAAAGCGGTCAGGACTGAGCGTCAGGGCGAGCTCTAGGGTCTCTTTAAAGGTCTCTAGGGTTTGGTAAGGAAGCCCGTAAATGAGGTCCATGTTTACCGAAGTGATGCCCGCAGCCCGTGCCAAATCCACCGCGCGTTTGGTCACTTCGTAAGGCTGAATGCGGTGAATCTCTTTTTGCACCACCGCGTTAAAATCTTGCACCCCGTAACTCACGCGGTTAAATCCGTTACCCACCAGTACGTCTAATTGTTCGCTGGTTAAAAAGCGCGGGTCTATCTCACAGCTCACCTCCGCCTCAGGGTCAAAGTGTGGGAAAAAACGGCGGATAAGCGCGATGATGCGCCCCAGTTGCTCGGCGTTAAAATAGGTCGGCGTACCGCCCCCAAAGTGCAGTTGCAACACTTGACGTGACATGTCCAAATGTTCACTTAAAAGGGTTAGCTCTTTTTCAAGGTAACCGATGTAGCGCTCTTTTTTCTCCTCTTTGCTCGTAAACTCCACGTTACAGCCGCAAAAATAGCAAGCACTCCGACAAAAGGGCAAGTGAAAATACAACGAGAGTTTTTTAGAACGATCCTGCGCTTGTAAAATACCCTCGTAGTCTTTACATGTAAAGCCCTCGTGAAACTCTGGCGCTGTGGGGTAGCTCGTGTAGCGCGGCCCCGGTCTTGAATACTTGGTAAAGGTGTCAAAATCAATCATGCGTGGCCTTGGCTAGCGTTCATAAAATCTTTTAGGTTTACAAACAAACTGGGGTGTTGTTTTTTGATATTTCCCACCAGTCTGTCGAGGTCTACGTTAATGGCCTTGGTGTCTTTAGACTGACTTGCAAGGGCGCGAATCTCATCCATCGCCACCGTCCACACGTCGTGAAAATCCACAGGGATGTGTTGCCAAATGGTCTTTTCAAGCTTGAGGTTAAAGTTTTCTTGCTGGGTGCGGCGCAAGCCTTCCACCATCCGTGTCAACGACTCGATAGACACAAGGGTGTAGAGCTTTTGCTTGTTATCGATGGCAAACCACGGCTCCGCCCCCTCCCAACTGCCGCTTTTGAGCTTCAGGGTTTTTTGGTTTGGGTCATCGGTCTCTACAATCTCAAATACCGTTTTTTCGCCATTACCGTCCATGCCGATGCGTTTGGCGATGGCTTCGATGGCTTCATGCAAGGGAAGGTTTTTCTTTGTTTCACTCATGGATTACTCCTTTTTCTGGCGATCCAACCACACCATGATGCCCTTTTGGGCATGCAAGCGGTTTTCCGCCTCATCAAAAATCTCATCAGCGTGGGCTTCAAACACCGCTTCGCTTACCTCATAGTCGCGGTACGCGGGCAAGCAGTGCAAGAACATCGCGCCCGCTTTGGCACGCGCCATCATCGCATCATCGACCATGAACCCTTGGAAATCCCGCAAGCGTTTCTCTTTTTCGGCTTCTTGCCCCATGGAAACCCACGTGTCTGTGGTCACCACATCCGCGCCTTCTACGGCTTTGTTGGGGTCATTCATCAGCTCAATCACCGCGCCACTTTGGGCTGCAAAGACTAGCGCATCTTGGGTGACTTGGGCATCAGGTTCGTAGCCCTTAGGGGTAGCCACACGCAGGGTAAAGCCCAGCTTGGAAGCGAGCATCATCCACGAATGGACGATGTTGTTGCCATCTCCTACGTACGCGACCACGGGGTTTTCTACCCTAGAGTACTCTTGCATGGTGAGGTAATCTGCCATGATTTGCACAGGATGGTACATGTCGCTAAGGCCGCTAATGACAGGGGCGTTAGAGTAGCGCGCAAACTCTTCAAGGGTGCTTTGAGAAAAGGTACGAATCATCACCAAGTCGACCATGCGCCCGATGACGCGCGCCGTGTCTTTCATGGGTTCCCCGCGTCCAAGTTGCAAGTCATTGGCCGAGAGAAAGAGTCCCTTGCCTCCAAGTTGGTGGATGCCCACTTCAAAACTCACACGGGTTCGTGTGGAGCTTTTTTCAAAAATCATCCCCAAAACCTGCCCGTTAAGATAAGGCTCATGGTGGCCTGCCTTGGTTTGGGCTTTAATCTCTTCCGCGAGACTTAACATCTCTAAAATTTCGTCTTTGGTAAAATCTTTTAACGTCAAAAAATGTCTCATGGTTTATCCTTACATGTAAAGGTTATGGGCGCAACAATGCCGCTACTTCTTTGGCGTGGTAGGTGATAATCATGTCTGCTCCCGCGCGCTTGAAACCCAGCATGGTCTCCATCATCACACGGTCGTAGTCGATGACCCCTGCTTTGGCCGCGGCTTTGAGCATGGCGTATTCGCCACTGACATTATACACGCACAGAGGCAACGACGTGGCGTTTTTCACTTCGCGAATGATGTCAAGGTACGCTAGTGCGGGCTTGACCATGAGCACATCCGCCCCTTGTAGCTCATCTTCCACCGACTCGGCCACCGCTTCACGGCGGTTCGCAGGGTCCATCTGATAACTGCGACGATCCCCAAAACTAGGCGCAGACTCGGCCACGTCGCGAAACGGCCCGTAGTAGGCACTGGCAAATTTGGTCGAGTAACTCATGAGCGGTAAGTTCTCAAACCCTGCCCCATCAAGGGCATCGCGCAGCATGGCAATGGTGCCGTCCATCATCCCGCTAGGGGCGAGCATGTCCACGCCAGCGCGGGCATGAATGAGGGCTTGCTGGGCTAAAATCTCCAAGGTCGCATCGTTGTCCACGCTCTCGCGCTTGACGTCCAAGATGCCGCAATGCCCGTGGTCGGTGTACTCGCAAAAGCACAAATCGGTGATAACAAACAACGACGGACACGCCGCCTTGATAGCGCGCACTGCCTTGGCCATGATGCCATGTTCGCACAGCGCGTCGCTCCCGATGCTGTCTTTGGTGCTAGGAATCCCAAAGAGCATAATGCTTTTAATGCCAAGGGCTTCAAGCCCCTTGCACTCTTCTAGCACCACGTCTAGGCTCATCTGAAACACGCCGGGCATGGAAGCCACTTCGGTTTTAATGCCTTCGCCTTCGCGGACAAAAAGCGGGTAGATTAAATCATCGCAACTTAGCTTTGTCTCTTGCACCATCGCACGTGAGGCTGGGTGGAGCCGTAAGCGCCTAAATCTTTTAAACATACTCTGTCCTTTGGTTTGATACAATGCGCCATTTGCAACACGGTTGCACGTTAGGCCTTTACAAGTAAAGCGCAAAAATGAAAAAGTATTAGTCTAGCACACAGGGAGTTAATAAAAGATGAATATTGAGATTTCCGAAGTTGCCAATCTCCCCTCACGTTTTGGCACCTTTAAAATTCAAACCTTCAAAGAAGGCCCTAAAGAACATCTTGTCATTTTCAAAGAACCTTTAAGCGCTGAACCCGTGGTGCGCATTCACAGCGAATGCCTCACAGGAGATGCCATTGGGAGTTTAAAATGCGATTGCCGGGACCAACTTGAAGCTTCGTTAGCATGCATTGAAAAAGAAGGAGGGATGGTCATTTACCTGCGTCAAGAAGGGCGCAACATCGGCCTTTTAAACAAGGTCAACGCCTACGCCCTCCAAGACAAGGGATTTGACACGGTAGAGGCTAACCACCAACTGGGCTTTGAGGCGGATGAGCGCACCTACGAAGTGGTGGAAACCATCCTAAAACACTTTAACATCACAGCCATTCAACTGCTCACCAACAACCCTAAAAAGCTTCAAGGGCTGAAAAATATCACCATCACCAAGCGCCTACCCATCATCATCCTCTCCAACCCCCACAACAAGGGCTATTTGAAGGTCAAACAAGAACAGATGGGCCACTTGCTTTAGCGCAAGAGCAATAAGGGCACGCCCGCTCTTGCAATCATCTTGGCCGTAAAACTGCCAAAGAGTTTATCGCGCAACCGGTTATGACTAAAAGCACCCATGGCGATAAGCTCCATGTTTTCTTTAGCCTGATACCCCAACAAACTCTCCACCGCTTCACCCTCAAGTGCCACAAAGTGCACTTTCCCTTCGACACCCGCCATTAAAGGCTTGGCGCTCTCTAGGGTCTCTTGAGCTTTTTTAATGCTACTCTCCACACACACAATGTGCCGTTCCACGGCTTTGAGCAACGGGGTTTGGGCAACGGTTTCAAGGGCTTTTTTAGCACTTTTAGACCCATCATAAGCAATCATCACTTTACGCGGTTCTTTAAAGGGCGCATTGACAAGCAAAATCGGTACATGTAAAGAGCGAATCACCTCTTCTACTTGCTCACCCACGACCCGTTCTTGCCCCTCGTGGTCTTGACCGCTGAGGCCTAAAATAAGCATGCGCGTTTGGGCTTCTAGGTCTTGAACGTTTTCATAGAGGCTTCCGTGGCGTTGCAACGAGGCCACCTCAACACCTTCTTCAACGCCTTCCTTTAGGCGTTCAAGCATTTCTCTGCCAAAATCTATCATGACCTTGCTTTTGGCGCGCTCTTCTTCGACGAGGGCGTCCAAAAGGTCATCACGCCCGCCCAGGGTGATGTTTCCTGAAAGGTCTGTATTTCCCCCTGTTTTTGGGTTTTCAATGGTGTTAAACAAGGTCAACGGAGTTTGGGTTGTTTTGGCAAACAGTACGCCAAAATCCCGTACGGCTTCGCTGTAAGTTGAGCCGTCTACGCAGGCTAAAATGGTTTGTTTAAATGCTAGTGGCATTAATGGCCTCCCATGATTTTTTCAATTTCTTCGGGCTTATCGTGTACGCCAAAACGGTCAATGATGGTACGCGTAGCATCGTTTTGCCCAACCAATTCTACCCTAGCTCCCTCACGGCGAAACTTAATGACCGCTTTATCCAGCGCATACACTGCTGAAACATCCCAAAAGTGAGCGCTTGAGAGGTCGATGATGACCGTATCGACCACTTCTTTAAAGTCAAAGGTAGCGTAAAATTTGTCCGCGGAATTAAAAAAGACTTGGCCTATTACGGTGTACGTACGCGTGTTGGTTGCTTCATCATAGGCATTTTCCACGTACATAAAGTGGCTGATTTTGTTGGCAAAAAAGAGCGAAGCTAGTAGCACTCCCACAAGCACACCGTACGCAAGGTTGTGGCTCCACACCACCACGACCACGGTTGCTACCATGACGATAGAGGTAGAAACAGGAAGGGTTTTAAGCTGCTTAATAGAGCCCCAATCAAAGGTACCAATGGCAACCATGATCATAATCGCCACCAATGCTGCCATAGGAATGATGGAAACATACTCACTCAAAAACACCACCATCAAGAGCAAAAACACGCCCGACATCAGGGTCGAAAGGCGCCCACGTCCGCCTGATTTGATGTTGATGATAGACTGGCCAATCATCGCACATCCTGCCATCCCGCCCATAAAACCTGTAGCGACGTTAGCAAGACCTTGGGCTTTACATTCGCGGTTTTTGTCACTTTTGCTATCAGTCAAATCATCCACGATGGTTGCGGTCATTAAAGATTCAAGCAACCCTACCACGGTAAGAGAAAGGGCGTAAGGGAAGATGATAGCCAAAGTTTCAAAGTTCAAAGGAATCTGAGGAATCAAAAACACAGGTAAGGTATCAGGTAACGCGCCCATGTCGCCCACGGTGCGCACATCAAGCCCAAGGAGTATCACTGCAACACTTAACACAACAATAGTCACCAAAGGCGAAGGAATCAACTTGCCGATTTTTGGCACGTAGGGGAAAAGATAGATGATACCAAGTCCTACCAAGGTAAGTGCATACACGTGCCACGTGACATTGGTAAGCTCAGGAAGTTGTGCAAGGAAGATGAGAATCGCCAAGGCATTCACAAAGCCAATCACCACCGCGCGAGGCACAAAGCTCATGAGTTGCCCCAGTTTTAAATACCCTGCGACTAATTGCAACACGCCCGTGAGCACCGTGGCGGCCAGAAGGTATTCAAGACCATGGTCGCGCACAAGGGTAACCATCAACAACGCCATCGCGCCTGTTGCCGCAGAAATCATCGCAGGACGCCCGCCCGCAATAGCGGTCACTACAGCGATACAAAATGAAGCGTATAACCCAACTTTGGGGTCAACCCCCGCAATAATCGAAAAGGCAATGGCTTCAGGAATAAGCGCAAGCGCCACTACTAGACCCGCTAGTACGTCGCCTTTGATATTCCCTAGCCACTCTTTTTTTGTCGATAAAAACAGCATAACTCCCCTTTACATGTAATAAAAAAAAGGGGGATTATACTTAATTATTGCTTAATTTAAGGTTATCTTCCAGATTCCACCCGCCGCCTAGGGCTTTGATGAGAGAAATGTCGCCGCTTAGGACGGCTTGTTGCGCTTGCACAACGCCCAGTTGCGCTTCGAGTAAACTGCGTGTCGCATCCAGCACACTGAGGTAGTCTGAGACTCCTTTTTCATAGCGCAGTGTACTTAGTTCCAACAGACGCGCCTGAATGGTCTCTTGGGTTTTGAGGTACTCTCTGGAAGCCGCAAGACTTTGGCGCGCACTTAGTGCTTCGTGTACTTCGTTAAACGCACGGTACACGCTTTGCTCATAGGCCAAGCGGGCCAACTCTTGCGCCGCCTTTGCTTGCTCAACACCCGCTGCAACACGCCCAAAATCAAACAAAGGCGCTACCAAAGAACCCCCAAGACTCCATGTGTTGGCCGAAGAGCGCACCAAGTTGCCAAGGGCCGCACTCTCGTATCCCAAAGCACCCGAGAGGCTAATGGAAGGAAAATGGGCGGCTTTTGCCACGTGGATGTCGGCATTGGAGGCCCGCAAGGCATACAGTGCCGCTTGGATGTCAGGGCGCTGTTCTAAAAGCGAGGAAGGAAGCCCCTCAGGCACCGTGATAGAGTCTGGCAAACTCGCGCGCTCCAACACAACCTCTTCGCCAAAAAGCTTGTCTGGCGCAGTACCCAGCAGTACATGTAAAGCACTTTTTTGGCGCACAAGCGCGTTTTCAATACTCTCCAAAGTAGATTTTGCTTGGGTTACTAGCGCCTCATTAGCAAGCACTTCATACTCTGAAACCACGCCATAGCGTAGCTTTTTACGCATGATATCCAAGGCCTCTTCACGCAAAGCCACCGTACGCGCAGCAATCTCTTTTTGTTCATTAAGTGCCACTACTGCAAAATAACTGTCCACTACCGACGCCACAAGCCCCAACCGTACCGCATCTTGGCTTGCTTTAGAAGCCAAAAGAGACTGGGTTGCGGAACGGTCGGCCATTTTAAGCTTTCCCCATAGGTCTAATTCGTAACCAAGAACGGCACTTAACGCATACGCATTCCCCCTTGCTTGCGGTGCACCTGAGGCTGTTTCGCCACTGGTTTGCTGACGACCCGCTGAGGCTGTGCCGCTGAGGCTTGGATAACGTTGCGCCTGAGCACCACTAAGGTAAGCGCTCGCTAGCGCCACATTTGCAGCAGCTGTTTGTAAATCGTGATTGTAAAGGAGGGCTTCTTCCACAAGCCCATTAAGCCGCACATCCCCATAAGCCTCCCACCACTGCGATGAAACAGATTCTTTTTCTTCCCCTTGGACTGTCGCAACAGCCAAAGGCACAGGACCTGAAAGCTGGGCGCAACCGCTTAAAAAAAGAAGGGTTGTTGCCCCTATTAAAAAACTATGCCACTTCATGTTTGTCTCCTTTTTTTGCGGTAAATCGCTCATTAAGTTTTGCCAACCAGCTGTAAAAGAGCGGGATAAAGAAAAGAGCGACCGTCGTTGCCAAAATCATCCCGCCAATGACCCCTGTTCCGATGGCATGGCGACTCGCCGCGCCTGCGCCCGTACTTATGGCCAACGGCACAACTCCAATAGTAAAGGCCAAAGAGGTCATGACAATGGGTCTAAAGCGTAGTTTTGCAGCCTCTAGGGTCGCCTCGTAAATACTTTTTCCTTTTTCTTGAGCCTGCATCGCAAACTCTACAATCAAAATGGCATTTTTAGCCGAAAGGCCCATCAAGACCAAAAGACCAATCTGGAAATAAATGTCGTTATCTAGCCCACGAAGATACACTGCAGCAATCGCCCCAAGCACGGCAAAAGGGACCGAACTTACGACCGCTAAAGGCATGAGCCAGCGCTCATACTGCGCCGCTAAAATCAAAAAGATAAACACGGCACCAAACAAAAAGGCCAATGAACCTGTGCCTTCCATCTCTTTTTCTTGGTACGATGTCCCAATCCATCCCACCGTGTAACCCTCCGGCAAAACCTCTTTGGTCACTGCTTCAATGGCATGTAACGCGTCCCCCGAAGTAAACCCAGGTGCAGGGTCGCCCATCATTTTAGCCGCAGGAAAGGCGTTAAACCGCTCGACCACATCTGGCCCAATAATACGCTCATAACTTACAAGAGCGCCCAATGGGATGAGCTCGCCTCCAGAGGCGCGCACAAAGACATTGGATAAATCTTCTGGGCTTTCACGGTACGAAGCCTCCGATTGAAGGTTGACTTTATAGGTACGTCCAAAAAGATTGAAATCATTCACATAATACGCGCCAAACGTGGCCTGCAACGCGGCGTACACATCGCCAATTGCCACGCCAAGGGCCTTCGCCTTTTGGCGGTCCAATTCAATGTGATACTGAGGCACTGAAATATCAAACGTCGTACGTACCTGCTGAAGTTCAGGGCGTTGATTAGCTTTAGCTGCAACCGCTTGGGCGATGTCACTGAGCTCTTTCAAAGAAGCACCCGTTCGGTCTTGAATATACATTTCAAAACCACCACCCAAGCTTAGCCCATTAATAGGAGGAGGATTAAGGGCAAAGTTGATAGCATCGGGGATTTGGCTCATTTGCCCATTAAGTTGTCCGCTGATAGCACTTGAAGACTGGTGTGCTAAAGGGCGCTTTGACCAATCTTGGAGATTAATAAAGGTGGTCGCCGCACTGGTTTTGGGTGTGCCACTTAAAATATCGAATCCTGCAATAGAAATAGCGTATTGGATATTTTCATTGCTTACAGCAATTTTAGAAATTTCGTCGCGCACAGCTTCGGTTCGATTTAAAGAAGCAGCTGGAGGCAAAGAGGTAACCGCTAGTAAAAACCCCTTGTCTTCCATGGGCACAAGTCCTGTGGGAACTTTTGTGAACAAATGGTACATCGTCCCCATAAGTGCAGCGATAATCACAAGACTGATGATGCCATGACGCACCACCCAACCCACGCCACCCGTAAACCAACGGGTAGAAGCATCAAAAAGTTGGTTAAATTTTCTAATAAACCAAAAAGGTTTAGGTTGGTCTTTTTTCAAAAAGACCGCGCACAGTGCGGGTGTGAGTGTGAGTGCCACCATGCCTGAAATAATTACCGAAATAACAATCGTCACCGCAAACTGTTGGTACATCTGTCCCGTAAATCCACCCATGAAAGCAACAGGTGTAAACACGGCACTAAGCACCAACACAATCGCAACCAATGGCCCTGTGATTTCTTGCATGGCTTGAACTGTTGCCTCCTTGACACTCAGTTCAGGATGGGCGTGCAAAATCCGCTCCACGTTTTCGATGACAATAATCGCATCATCCACCACGATACCAATAGCTAACACGAGGCCAAAGAGGGTCAAAAGGTTGATGGAAAAACCGAGCATATACATGCCCGCAAACGCCCCAATAATGGAAACAGGAATGGCTAAAATAGGGATAATGGTTGCACGAATATTTCCTAAAAACAGATAGACGATACCCACAACAAGCACCAAAGCTTCTAGAAAAGTAATGATGACTTCTTGGACAGATATTTCCACAAATTTGGTCGTGTCGTAAGGAACAACATAAGTCATTTGTTCAGGGAAGTTTTGAGAAATGCGCTCCATTGCTGCATCCACAAGCTTGGCGGTTTCAAGCGCATTGGCTCCTGATTGGAGATAAATACCAATAGGCACCATGGGCTGTCCATTGAGCGTAGAGCTTACATCATAAGACTCAGATCCTAATTCAATGCGAGCAATGTCGCTAAGGAGGAGCGACGAACCATCGCTGTTGGTGCGAATAATAATGCTACCAAATCCCGCAGCATCATCAAAACGCCCTTGGGTTGAGACAGTATAGGTAAAAGCTTCTTTGCCTGCGATTGGCATCTGATTGAACCTGCCTGCGGCAAATTGGGCGTTTTGCTCCCTAATGGCCCCAATAACATCTGAAGGCGTTAGGTTAAATTGGGAGAGTTTGTCAGGTTGCATCCAAATACGCATAGAATAATCTTGGACACCAAAAAAGGAAGCATCCCCCACCCCTTTGACGCGCTTAAGCTCGTCAATCACGTTAATCAAAGCGTAGTTTGCCATAGTCACCGTGTCAAAGGCTTCATCTTCCGCCAAAATAGCGATGACCTTTAAAATGGCTGAAGAGCGCTTGCGAACGGTTACACCACGGTTTTGCACCTCTGCTGGCAACGAAGAGAGGGCTGCTTGGACGCGGTTATTGACATTGATGGTTGCTTGGTCGGCGTCAGTACCAATCTCAAAATAGACATTGAGGTTCATTTGCCCGCTAGAAGAAGCGGTGGAGGTCATGTAAATCATGTCTTCCACCCCATTAATTTGCTGTTCAATCTGCGCTGCCACCGTTTTGGCAATCGTTTCAGCGTTTGCACCCGCATACGTCGCGCTCACAGTCACTTGGGGTGGAACCACCTCGGGGTACTCTTCCACCGGCAAAATCCGCATGGACATGAGTCCAGCGATGATTACCACAATGGAAAGCACCGTCGCAAAAATAGGCCGATTGATAAAAAATTTGGAAAACATGCCAGACCCTTACGGATTTTCAACGCGCACAGGGGCGTTGGGACGAAGCTTGGTAAGGCTATTGAGGATAAGCTCTTCACCGCCTTTAAGGCCTGATTGGATGATAAACATCCCTTCCCTAGGCTCATCAATCACAACGGGTACTTTTTGAACCTTTCCCTCTTGATGCACATACACAAACGAGCCAGTAGCATCTTGCATAAGCGCACTTTGAGGAATGGCTATGCTGTTGCGCGCCACCAAACCCTCCAAACGAACCCGTGTAAACAATCCTGGCATTAAGATGTTCTCAGGGTTTTCAAAGGTAGCACGGGCCTGGATGGTGGAAGTTGCAGGATTAATAGTGGCATCCATATAGGTAATTTCGCCTTTATTTTCAAGGGGGTTTCCCCCCATTAAAAGACGCACATCAGCACCCTTAAACGCCTCTTTATGCTTTAAAATATCACGATCTGGCAAAGAAAAAGCCACATGAACAGGATCTACTTGCGTAATGCTTACAAGCTTGGTGCTTGAAGAGGTGATGTAGTTCCCCTCATCTAGCAAAGCTAGGCCTGCTACTCCTGAACTAGGAGCGTAAATCTTGGTATACTCTAAATCAATTTTGGCAAGGTCGCGGGTCGCCTTAGCTGCTTCAAAAGAAGCCTTTGCTGCGTCGTAGGTTTTAAGCGCATTGTCGTACACTTGCTGGCTTAACGCGTTCGCCTCGTACAACGCTTGCGTGCGCTCCCAGTCCCGCTTTGCTGCTTTAAGAGCCGCTTCTTGAACACCCAAAGAAGCCACGGCCTGATTGTAAGTGGCTTGGTATTTGGCAGGATCGATTTCGTAAAGCAAATCACCTTTTTGCACCACTTGGCCTTCTTTAAAATGTTTTGCCATAAGCTGGCCTGGCACCCTAGCTACAACGTCTACGTATTGAACACTGTGAACTTTGGCGGGGTATTCGTAGCTTAGAGGAATATCCGCAGGCTGAACAACAAGGGTTTTTACTACAGGTGCGGGTCTAGCAGGTGGCGTTGCTTGGCTGGTCTCTTCCCCTAAACACCCTGTTAAAAAGAGCACTAGCGCTACGCTACACACACTTTGTATTAGCCGATTTTGCATTGTTATCTCCGATTTTGTAATTTTTATTACATTAAAAAGCCAGCGATTATACTCTGGTATTTTTAATATGTCAACCTTACTAGAGCCCCTTGCAGAAAATCCCCACCAATTGGGTCAAAGCGCGTGCTTTTGCTTCGGGCGAAATGTCAATCTCTACCCCCAAAACCCGCCGAAATAAAAAGGGGTCTTTAAGGGCGTGCAAAAATTGGTGGCTTGCTAAATTGGTATCTTGGACACGAATCTTACCTTGCGCCTTGGCCGCATCAAGGCGCAAGGTAATCAATGTTGCGATTTTGTCGCCAGCATGGTCTAAAAACAATTTGCCAAGCTTTCCATTGTCACGATGTCCTTCGCTAATAATCAAACGGTGAAACAACACCGCATCTTGCGTGCTCACTAAGTCTAAAAATTCACTACCAACAGCCATCAAAAAGCCGCTTAAGTCCTCTTCTCCCAAGGCTATTTTTTGTTCTATCCCTTCAAAAATGAGCGCCATTTTGTATTCAAGCACCGCAGCAAAAAGCCCCTCTTTGTTTCCAAAAATCTTATACACTGTTGAGAGCGAGCCACCTGAGCGTTGGATGATTTGATTCATACCCGCTTTTTCAAAACCCTCTTCCAAAAAAACCTCTCCGGCGGCTTCTAAGAGTTTCTTGTATCGGACCATGCCTTTGGGCGTTAGACTGGTTGATGTTTCCATGGGTGTTTCTCCTCTTGTTGCATGTTCTGCCATTTTACTCACTCCCCCCTTGAATTACAAGTAAAGTTCGCTTTTACTGTAGATTTGCTACAATCATTTGACGTTACATGTAAAGGTTTTTCATGAAATTTACCTTTTTTTCCTTTTCCTTTCTCGTGCGTTTTAGCCTCTTTTTTGGCACCCTATTGATTTTGAGCGAAGGGCGCCTTAGCACTCCTTTGCTTTTGATGTGCGCCCTTGGTCTCACTCTTATCTACCAGGCCGTCTCCCTGGGAAAAGGGCACCGCCTCCACCTTGGCAACACCTTGCGGTTTGTACCTTTTTTCTTGTACCACTCTTTTCTTGGCGCCCTTGGGGTTGCTAAGCTGATTTTCAAACGTGACATTGCCCTTTCGCCACGCTACCACACGCTCACCCTTCGCGGCAACCCTTCCACCAATGCTATCACGGGCAACGTCTTTAGCCTTATGCCAGGAACCCTTAGTGTAGCGCTTCGTCCACACGCTCTAACCCTACACATTTTAGATGAGTCGCTTTTTGATGAGGCCCTCATACAACAAACACACCAAAAGCTTGAATCCCTTTTCATTCTCTCAAGCGGGAGTGCTTGATGTATTTTATTGTGGCGGTGGTGTTGCTCATCAATATCATGGTCGCGTTTTGGTTTGTGTTGCGTACCTCTGGCGAGGGCGACAAATTACTCACTTCACTCTTGCTTAGCACCACAGGTATTTGTATTTTATTGGTATTTTACGGGTTAAGCGGAGAGGGGTCTTTTTTAGACATTGGCCTTGTTTTTGCCTTGCTTTCGGCGGTAGCGGGAGTGGTTTTTTCTAAGCGCACATGGGGAGCGCACTGATGCTTGGGGCTTTTCTTGTGGGGCTTGGCGCGGTGTTTATCACCATTGGCACCGTAGGGCTTATCCGTTTTCCTGATTTGTATTCTAGGCTCCACGCCCTTGCCAAGGTAGACAATGTGGGACTTGGGTGCATCGCCCTTGGCCTGATGCTTGAAGCGCCCAGCGTGAGCATTGCCCTTAAGATTGGAGCGATTTGGCTTTTGACGCTGGTTTCTAGTGCTTCACTAGCGTACATTATCGCCAGTTCCAAATACAAAGAAGACCCCCATGCTCATTGACATCCTTTTAGGATTTGCCCTGCTTTCATGTGCGTTGCGGTTGGTGTTTATCCGTGATACGTTCAATGCTATTTTGCTTTTTATTTTGTTTGGCATTATTCTTGCCCTTGTTTGGGGGCGTCTGGGGGCCTTTGACGTGGCCTTAGCCGAAGCGGCAATTGGTTCAGGTATCAGCGGGGCATTGCTCCTAGACGCGTTAGCTCACTTGCGCCACAACCCCAAGGACACCCCATGAGAGTCTTGGCGATGGTTTTTCTGGTTGTGCTAGGGGGTGCTTTGGGATTGGTGCTTTGGGAGGCAAACACTGGCTTACATGTAAAGCCGACATACGTCATGGAAGCGTTACCCCAAAGCGGGGTTTCACACCCCGTTACGGCGGTGCTTTTAAACTTTCGTGCTTTTGACACCTTGCTTGAAGTAACAGTATTGTTGATTGCCTTTTTGGCATTTTTGGGCCTTGCGCCCACGGCTAGGCATGCTATTTTTTTTAGACCCGGAGGGATGCCAAAATTTTTGGTACGTGCCCTTGCTCCTTTTTTTTTAGTAGGGGCAACTTATTTATGGCTGATTGGAAGCGTAGATTCAGGGGGCGCGTTTCAAGCAGCGGCACTACTGGCGGCACTGATTATTTTTTATCGCCTGAGTGGTCTTACGCAAAAAATCTCCCCTTTTTATGTGCGCATTAGTGCTGTCTTTGGGTTGGCTTTTTTTCTTTTGGCAGGCACAGTTTCGCTGTTTTGGGGGGCGTTTTTTTCTTACAGAGTAGCTCTTGCGGGGCATGTTATTTTGGCGGTCGAGTTCTTTTTGACCTTGACACTAGGGGTTATTTTGGGTGGTTTTTTTGTGGGAAATGAACCTAGCAGGAGCAAGCGGTGGTAGTGTTCGCGGGGTGCGGGGTGTTTCTTGTGTGCCTTGGGTTAGCAGGAGTGCTTTTTCAAGAAGAGTACATTAAAAAAATTCTCGCTTTAAACCTTTTTTCTAGCGGTATTTTTTTGTTGCTAATCACCCTGGGAGGTGGCGGGGATGACCCTGTGGCAAATGCCATGGTACTTACAGGTATTGTGGTAGCCCTTGGCGCTACGGCACTGGCGTTAGCACTAGTGAGAGCTTTACATGTACAGGAAAACACATGAGCCTTGTACTCACGCCTTTGTACTTTGCTTTGATGGTTTTTTTGTGGCCCAAGCGCGCCAATGTGGTGGCACTTTTGGGATTAGGAGTGCAGTTTGGTCTGACGCTTTACACCGCTTTTTGGACACCGTTACCTAGACGCATTACCCTCGGGGATTGGGGGGCGCCTTTGGGGATAGAGTTGTGGTTAAGTCCCCTTTCACTCCTTTTTTGCTTGCTTTCTAGCGCGGTTTTTTTAGGGGTCGGGCTGTACGCCAATACTGCTTACAAAAACAACCACAAGGAGCGTTCACGGTTTTTTGTTCTTGCTTTTTTTCTTAGCCTTGGGTTGACACTTTTGTTTGTGAGTGATGATGTGTTTAACCTCTATGTAGCCCTTGAGATCGTAGGATTGAGTGCCATTGGGCTTAGTGCTTTGCGTCCCACCAAAGAAGCCCTTCGCGCCTCCTTGACCTACCTTTTTACTACCCTTGTAGGTTCTGGGGCCTATCTTCTTGGCGTAGCCTTGCTATACGGAGAGTACGGCGTGCTCTCCTTGGATCTCCTTAGTAAAGCCCTTATTTCTAGCCCTACTTCCAACATTGCTTTTGGCTTAATGGCCGCAGGATTAATCCTCAAAACCGCTTTATTTCCCTTGCATTTTTGGTTGCCAAAAGCCCACGCCAATGCTACTTCGCCTGTGTCTGCTTTGCTTTCTGGGCTCGTCATTAAAGGTTCTTTTTTCTTACTGTACCGCTTGTGGTTTGATGGCGGGCTTGGCAATGAAACCCTAGGGCATGGACTCGGAATTTTGGGAGGAGTGGGAGTGCTGTACGCTTCGGTGCTTGCCTTGCTTCAAACCAAGCTCAAACGCATTATCGCCTACTCTACGGTAGCGCAGATTGGGTATTTGTTTTTAGTCTTTGGGCTGGTGAAGTTTGATGATTCGCTTGTGCCAAGAGAGGGGATTCTTCTCCTTGCTCTCGCCCATGGTTTAGCCAAAGCGGGAATGTTTTTAGCAGCAGGGGCATTGGTATATGTGCACAAAAAAGATGATTTAGTGACACTTCAGGGGGTGGGCTCTTATGCGCCTTTGAGTGTTTTTAGCTTTGGGATTGCCGCGGTGAGCATCATGGGATTGCCACCAAGTTTAGGGTTTTTTGGGAAGTGGCTTTTGCTTTTAAGTGCTTTTGAACACCGTGAAATGATTGTTGCGGGAGTGTTCATCGCAGGAGGCGTGTTGAGTGCTGGCTATATGTTTCGTCCGCTAAGTGTGTTTTTTGCCAAGCCTACCCACACGCTCTCTTTGCAAAGACCACCGCTTTGGCTAGAGCTTCCCGCCCTTGGGCTCTCTTTGGGGGCGTTGGCGCTTGGATTTTTTACCTCCCACATATTGGATTACGCCCATGGTTAACACCTTTTTGCCCCTTGTATTGGTGCTTGTTTCCCTAGGCGTTGGGGTGAGTATTTTTTTCCTCAAAGAAGAAGCATTTAAAACCCGAACTACACTGAACCTCAGTGGCGCGATTATAAAACTTCTCCTTATAAGCGTGATGCTTTTGGGGGTTATTGAGGGGCGTCATTATCATTTTGAGGCGACGTTGGTCCATGGGGTGAA
The DNA here is from genome assembly GCF_016937535.1 of Sulfurospirillum tamanense. Lineage (NCBI taxonomy): Bacteria > Pseudomonadati > Campylobacterota > Epsilonproteobacteria > Campylobacterales > Sulfurospirillaceae > Sulfurospirillum > Sulfurospirillum tamanense. The sequence continues at coordinate 67,047 of NZ_JAFHKK010000009.1, forward strand.
GTTTGTATTGCGAGCTGATGCACTTGCATTGCTTTTTGGTTCGCTTTCGGCCCTGTTGTGGCTTCTTACCACTGTTTATGCTATTGGGTATCTTGAAAATTCGCCCAATCGAAGCCGTTTTTTTGGGTTTTTTAGCCTGTGTGTAATGAGCTCGGTGGGCATTGCTTTGTCGGGCAATCTTTTTACCTTTTTTATTTTTTACGAGCTTTTAACCCTTACAACCTACCCTCTTGTTATCCACCGCCAAAGCGAAGAATCCATCAAGGCGGGGAAAATTTACCTGCTTTATACCATAGGTGGTGGCGTGTTGCTCCTTGTGGCAACGGTGTGGCTTTACAGCATCACAGGTGCGATGGATTTTGCCTATGGGGGCTATCTGGAAGCCTTTGAGCAAACCCACGCCCTAGAATTGTATATCTTGTTTTTTCTCTTTCTGGGGGCGTTTGGGGTTAAAGCGGCTTTGGTGGGGCTTCACGGCTGGCTACCTCGGGCGATGGTTGCCCCTGCCCCCGTTTCGGCTCTTTTACATGCTGTTGCGGTGGTAAAGGCGGGAGCGTTTGGAGTAGTGCGGCTAGTGTATGATGTGTACGGCATTACCCTCTCTTATGCCTTACACTTGCTTGCGCCCCTCATGGTGCTTTCGTGTGCGACGATTCTTTTTGGGAGTATCATTGCTTTATTTCAAGATGATTTAAAAAAACGGTTGGCTTATTCTACAGTTAGCCAAGTCTCGTACATTTTACTGGGTGTTTCGCTCTTTGGGCCTCTTGGCACCATCGGGGGATTGGTGCATCTGGTGAATCAGGGGCTCATGAAAATCACCCTTTTCTTTTGCGCGGGTAATTTTGCTGAGACTTACAATATCAAAAAAGTAAGCCAAATGGCAGGGCTTGGGGCAAAAATGCCCCTTACTTCCTTTGCCTTTACCGTGGGAGCGCTGGGAATGATTGGCTTGCCGCCTTTGGCGGGGTTTGTGAGCAAATGGTACTTGGGGCTTGGGGCCATAGAAGCGGGGTTTGGTTGGGTACTTGGGGTATTGGTGGCTTCATCCTTGCTAAACGCGGCTTACTTTTTGCCTGTTGTCTACACACTTTGGTTTGCGAAATCCACAGAGTCTTTTGTGCCCCACATTGCCTTTCATCCTCGCGCTGAAACGCGCTTGCTTCTTTTAGTGCCGCCGCTCCTGACAGCGGTGTTGGTAGTTGGGCTTGGGTTGTTTGCCAGCCATGATTTAAGTGCGCTTTCATGGGTGCGTCTCATTACAAGATTGGAGTACCAATGAGCACGCTTTTACTTCTGCCCATTCTCCTGCCCTTAGCGATGGCGCTTTTGGTTGCCCTTCCCCAAACCCGAAATTTGGCGATCAAAAGCGCCTTTTTAGCACCCCTTGGGGGCGCTGTGGTACTCTTTACATGTAAGCCTTTTACAACGCTGTGGCTTCCTGATGTGCTTATGGGGACGCTTTTGCGTCTTGACCCCACGGCGCAACTGTTTTTGTTGTTGAGTACAGGAGTGTGGTTTTTGGCAGGGTTGTTTGCCCTCAGAGAAAGCTACAACTGGGGTTTTTGGTTCTTTTTTCTGCTGACCCTTAGTGGCAATCTTGGGCTTTGCCTTGCGGGAGATGGGGTGAGTTTTTACCTGTTGTTTGCGCTCATGACTTTTGGGGCGTATCCTTTGGTGATTGCAAAACATAACCACGAAGCACTACGCGCGGGAAAAGTGTATCTTGTGATGGCACTTTTGGGCGAAGGGGCCATACTCGTGGGGATGATGGTGCTCTTTGGCGCGGTGGGTGACCATGGGTTTGATGCGCTTTTTATGCAAGAGCTTCCCTCTTGGGGCGTGTGGTTTTTGGCCCTTGGATTTGGGGTGAAAGTGGGTGTCGTGGGCTTACATAGTTGGCTTCCTTTGGCGCACTCCATCGCCCCAGCGCCCGCAAGCGCAGTGCTCTCGGGCGTGATGCTCAAGGCGGGGCTTTTGGGCTGGATGCGCTTTTTGCCCTTAGGGTGGATGCGCCTTGAAGAACTTGGATTAGTGCTCGTGAGCCTTGGAATGGTGGGGATTTTTGGGGCCGTGATAGTCGGCTTTACTCAAAAAGAAGCCAAAAGCGTGCTGGCATACTCGAGTGTTTCGCAGATGGGTGTGGTGTGTGTAGCCATAGGCGTGGCATTGATGATACCTGCTGCATGGGAGGGGATTCGCACGGGATTGATGCTCTACATTTTGCACCATGGCTTTGTCAAAGCGGGGCTCTTTTTTGCAGCGGGCATTGCACTGCACCACCGTCTTGGGGCGACGAATGCCATTTTGACCTTTTTTCTTGGACTCTCCCTTTGCGGAGCACCTCTGGCTAGTGGCGCGGTAGCCAAGGGGGCACTTAAAGCAGGACTTGGGCAAAGCGGTATGGAATTTGGCTGGGTTTTAATGGCTGGCGCAGTGTTTAGCACCCTGCTTGTCGCCCATTTTTTGCGCCTTGTGAGCAGCGTGCCTCACGAGCGCACCAGTGAGCCAAATCTCTCTTTAGCCGCATGCGCAGTGGCAAGTGCTTTGGTAGCGGGGTATGGATTTAGGGTGCTTGGGCTAGAAAATATCGTGCCCATTTTGGTGGGCGTGGTGGTGTTTTGGGGGCTTAAAAAGTACGCCTTTCCTGTCATCCCTAAAGGCGATATTCTCGCGCTCTTGCCTAAATTTGAGTTTCATCCTAGCATCAAAACCCATCTTTCAACCCCTTTACATGTAAACCTTGAACCCCTTAAACAACGCTGGCTAAGCGCCGAAGCCTTTTTGGCTGTTTTAGAAAACAGCATCACCGTATGGGTCGGGGTGGCCTGCGGGGCGATTGGACTGATGTTCTTTTTTTAGACGTACAGCATCTTGCGCGTCATGCCTCCATCGGCCACAAACTCAGCACCCGTGATGAACCCTGCTTTTGACCCAAGCAAATACGCGCACAACTGTGCGATGTCCTCAGGCACACCCACGCGACCGCTCCAGTGCTGGGCGTGGTCATCTAGGCTATGAGGCGCATCAATTGGGGCAATCCAACCTGGGCTTATGGTATTGACCCGCACGTGGGGCGCAAAGGAGGCGGCAAGCGCATGGGTGAGTGAGAGCAAGCCCCCTTTTGACGCGCTGTAGCCCTCGGTGAGGGGTTCGCTCATGTGGGCGCGGGTAGAGGCGATGTTGACGATGGCGCCACCCGTAGCTTTGAGCCTTGGAAACAGGTGCCGTGAAAGGGCATAAGGCGCGGTGAGATTGACCCGAAGCATGGCTTCAAACCCTTGCCATGAGAGGTGTTGGTGGTGCTGCATAAGCGCGGCATTGTTTACAAGGCCCGCCAAAGGAGCTTCTTTAAGGGCTTCGTCGATGGCGCGTAGGGTCGTTTGGATGTCGGAAAGGTTTACATGTAAAGGCCTTACATGTAAAGGCTCCAGCACCTCTGCCACATTTGGCGCGACGTCCAGCCCTAAAACCGCATACCCCTCCGCCACCAACACACGAGCGATACTCTGGCCGATAAGCCCCGCGGCACCAGTGACCAGGATGGTCATGGGAACCTCCTTTGAAAACTTTTTTACATGGTAGTCAAATTTCAGTTTGAATACTCTTAGCCGTAGCGGGTTTTCCTGCGCTATACTTTTACAAAAAAAGGAGTATTCATGCGATGTGGATGGGTGAAGGCAAGGGATGCGACGTATGAGGCGTATCATGACCTTGAGTGGGGAAAGCCGTTGCATGAGGAGCGCGCGCTCTTTGAGCTTTTTAGCCTCGAAACCCAAGCGGCGGGTCTTAGTTGGTTGACGGTGCTGAAAAAGCGCGAAGCGTATCGCGAGGCGTTTGCAGGGTTTGATTTGGACACGGTGGCGGGCTTTACATGTAAAGATGTGGAGCGGATTTTGCAAATGGAGGTCATCAAACACCCCAAAAAAATCGAAGCTATCCTCCACAACGCCAAGCTCTTTTTGGACATCAAGCGCGAATACGGCTCGTTGGATGCCTTTTTTTGGAGTTTCGTGAATCACACGCCCATCCTCAACGACGTGCCCGATTATAAAACCGCGCCAACAACGTCACCCATCTCCGACGCACTCACCCGTGAACTGAAAAAGCGCGGCTTCAAATTCGTAGGTTCCGTGACTATCTACGCGTTCATGCAAGCGTGTGGGATGGTGAACGACCATGAAATGCGGTGTGATTTTAGGTAGGTTTGGGCTTACATGTAAAGGGTATATAAAAATTCAAATTACTATAATCTATATTCTTGCAAGATAAGATATAAATTTCTAAATGCCAAAAGACGATTATCAAAACATGAATAAAAGCCTATAAAAAGCGCGCCCATGAAAAAGTTACCCGCCATCACTCTGGTTCAAAACTGTAGCTGATAAAAGCTTTTTGGAATAGGTTTTTGGCTAAAATAGAAAACGTAAAGGAAAATAATGACACGTGACGAAAAATTCATTTCAAGAATACTTTTCAAAAACAAAATCCATGAAGCAAATGGGCAAAAGTTTGAAGATCTCTTTAGTGTCATTATGAACTACAAGGAGCCTGATTTTTGCCAAATAAAACCGTGGGGAAATATTGGTGATAGAAAAAATGACGGTTGTATTTTAAGTAAAGGGATATATTTTCAAGTCCATGCACCAGAGGATGTAAAAAAATCATATCCAGAAGTTATAAAAAAGATACAAACAGATTTTAATGGTTTACAGAGTCAATGGGACAACATACAAGAGTTTTATTATGTGCTCAATGACAAATACCAAGGCGTGCATCCTGATGCTCTCCAACTATTGGAAACAATAAAGCAATCAAATAGCTTAAAGGAGTGCAAGTTTTTAGTAGCAAAGGACTTGGAAAATATACTTTATAGTTTAGATGATGATCAGATTATCGCTATTGCTGGGAATATTCCAAATCCTGCAAATTTAGTATCATTGGACTATGATATTTTAAACGAGATATTGGAGCATCTAAAAGGTAAGTCTTTAAATAGTGGCACTGAAAAAATTGTAGTTCCTGATTGGGATAAAAAGATTAAGTTTAATAATTTGACTAGCTATGATAATACAATACTTACAAACGGTTATTTTCAACTTGGAACTTTAAGTGAATACCTTAAAAACAATAGTGACTTTACAGCTCAAGAGCTCCAAAATAAAATTAGTGCTATATATCAAGAACTAGCACAATCCTACAGTGGCAGTGAACTCTTTTGGGAACTTGTAAATGAAATATCACCACGAAGTAGTTCTGAATATCAATCACAATCGATAGTGATTATGTCGATGTATTTTGAAACATGCGATATTTTTGAGGAGCCTGTACAATGATAATGCCCGCAAAACATATTAGCTTTTCTGAATCATTTTTAGGATTTGGAAGCTACATACTTCAAAACCTTAATGAGCCTAAAAGCGTGGATGAGCTGTGGCAAAACTATCAGCAAGACTTACAAAACGAACTTTATTTTGCAAAACATAGTTTTGATAATCTTGTCATGACATTGTTGTTTTTGCATTCGATAGATGTGGTAAAGGAAGTAAATGCAAAGGTGGTAAAAAATGAAACTCATTGAACTGTCGGCAAATAAAGAGAGTTTTAAAACCGTAACCTTTAATAAATCAGGACTAAGTTTTATAGTAGCCAAACAAAAAAATCCAGAGTCAAGTGATAATAGTAAAACATATAATGGCGTAGGAAAATCGCTGATAGTTTTACTTATTCATTTTTGCTTGGGAGCAAAAAAAGAGCATTATAAGTCATTTATAGAAAAACTGCCTGATTGGATATTTTATTTAACTATTGAGATAGAAGGTAAACCACATATCATCAAACGAACCATGAGAGAACCTACAAAAATATATTTTGATGAAGAGCCTGCTTTAACAGTTGATAACTTTACGCAAAAATTAAGCAAAATAGTTTTTGATTTTCCAATTGAGACACAAAACTTGACTTTTAGAAATACTTTGCCATTTTTTATCAGACCTCTTAAAAAATCATATGTAGATGCAGACAACCCTTCAAACTTTTTTACTGATTATCAAAAGCTTATGGTAAACGCATTTTTGATGGGCTTGGATACAAATCTTGCACAAGAAAAATACCGACTCAAAAAAGAGCAAGATAGAATTAAAGAGCTTGAAGACAATATTGCAAAGGATGACTTACTAAGAGAGTTTTTCACACAAGATAAAGATGTAAACCTCAAAATAATAGACTTAGAAGATGAGATAGCCAAGCTACGCCAAAGCAGAGAAAAGTATGAAGTGGCAGAAGACTACTATGATGTCAAAATAGAAGCAGACACAATCGAAAAAGATCTTGCGAGAAAACACAATGAAATAGTTCTTTTAAATAATCAAATAGATAACATCACAAAAAGTCTAAAAACATCGCCTGATTTAGGAAGAGATTCTATCGAAAAAGTTTACGAAGAGGTCAAAATTGTATTTCCACAAAATGTTTCTAAAACGCTTCATGATTTAGAGTCTTTTTATGCAAAATTGACAAGCAACAGAATCCAAAAGCTCTCAGAACAAAAACAACTCATCTCAACAAGACTAGAAGAAAATCTTCAAAAAGAAGTAGAGCTTAAAAAAGAGCTAGATGACAAGATGAAGTACTTAGGAGCACACCAAGCACTTGATGTGGTTATAAAAGTAAGCGATAGACTCAAAGACTTAGAAGCTCAAAAAGAGAAGCTTCAAAACTATGAAAAGCTTATAGGAAACTACCATAAGAAATCTCTTGAAATCAAAGAGGGTTTTATAAAATACGCACAAAAAACAGAAGAATATCTTGATGAAATAAAACCTATTATAAAAGAAAAACAAGAGTTTTTTAGAAGTTTGGCAAAACGCTTTTACCCAAAAAATACATCGGGCATCACCGTGTACCCTAATGAGGGGGAAAATCAACTACGCTACACCATAGAAGCAAAAATAGAATCTGATAATTCAGATGGCATCAACAATGTAAAAATCTTTTGCTACGACATGACGATGCTATTTAAAGGACACGGACACAATGTCAAGTTTAGTTTTCACGATAGCAGACTATTTGACGGCATAGATGAAAAACACAAAGCAGAGATAGTTAAAGTGGTGAATGAGCTTTTTAATGACACAGATTATCAGTACATCGCCACTGTAAATCAAAACCAACTAAATGAAGTCAAATCAATACTCACAGAGCAGGAATACAAAGAGATTATGGAACAAAATACGATTTTAACTCTAACCGATGAAGATGATAGCGAGAAGCTTTTGGGTGTGAAGGTGGATGTTGGGTATGAGTAAGGTAAATAATTAAACTTTGACAAAAAAGAGAGGTGTAAAGCATTTAGCTAAAGCGACACTAGATTTTTTAGTACCAATTTCCCTCTTGCGCTATACTTTCACAAACCCCACAAAGGAGAACCCCCATGACCGCCCAAGCCCTAGACGCCTATTGCCTTAGCAAAAAAGGTGCGCACAAAAGCTACCCCTTTGATGCCACGAGTGCTGTGTATAAGGTGGGTGAAAAGATGTTTGCTCTCATCGCCGAGCCAGAAACACCCCCGCGCATTACGCTTAAATGCGACCCCATCTACGCCCTCGAGCTTCGCAGCCTCTACGCCAGTGTCACGGGCGGGTATTACATGAACAAAAAACACTGGAACACCATCAGTTGCGATGGCGAAGTTGACGAAGAGAGCCTGCGGGAGTGGATTGACGCTTCTTATGCCCTCGTGGTAAGCGCACTGCCTAAAAAGGTGCGAGACACGCTTTAGGCGCTTTAGAAGTACAACATCTCAACACGCTATAATACCGCCACCAAAACTGTTTACATGTAAAGGAACGGTGTGATTCACATAGACCAGTTACAAAAATCCTACGGCGACACGTGCGTGCTTGATGGCATTGACCTAGCCGTGGGCGCAGGGGAAATCCACGCCATCGTCGGCCACAGTGGCGCGGGAAAAAGCACCCTTTTACGCTGCATCAACGGCCTAGAAACCTACCAAGGCGGTAGCCTAAAAGTCTTTGGCCACAAAGTCAAAGACTTAAGCCCCAGTGCTTTGCGCGAACTGCGCAAAGAGATGGGGATGATTTTCCAAAACTTCGCCCTTGCCAACCAAAAAAGCGTCTTTGAAAACGTCGCACTCCCCTTGCGCGTCCACGGGTATGAGCGCGCCCACATCACGCGTCGCGTAAAAGAACTCTTAGACCTCGTCGGCCTTGCCGAAAAAGCCACCGCTTACCCCAACGCCCTTAGTGGCGGCCAAAAACAGCGCGTCGCCATCGCCCGCGCCTTGGCACTAGAACCCAAGATTCTCCTTAGCGATGAAGCCACCAGTGCCCTTGACCCCAAAACCACCAACGACGTCCTAGACCTCCTTGGCACCATCAACCGCACCTTTGGCATCACCGTCATCATCGTCACTCACGAAATGGAAGTGGTCAAAAAAGCCGCCCAGTTTGCCATGCTCCTAGAACAGGGCAAAATCCTTGGCCACGGCAGGGTCGAAGAACTCTTTTTGCGCCCCACCCAACGCCTCAAACACTTCCTTGGGGAGGAAGAGTACTTGCCCCAAACAGGCGTCAACATCCACCTCTACTTCCCCAAAGAAGTCGCCCAACACAGCCTCATCACCCACATGGCGCGCACCCTTGACATGGACTTTAACATCGTCTGGGGCAAGCTAGAACGCCTTGGTGGCACCGTGCTTGGCCACCTTGTCATCAACCTCGAAGCCCACCACCAAAGCGCGGTAGAAGCGTACCTAGCCCAAAGCGGCGTATTGTGGGAGGTAGCCTAATGGACGCGTTTTTGACCCTCTTTGAGACCATCTTACTCCCCGCCATTTACCAAACCTTGTACATGAGCCTCACGGCTACCTTGTTGGCTTTTTTGCTTGGCCTCATTCCTGGCATCGTCCTTGTACTAAGTGACAGCAACGGCTTAAGCCCCAACAAAACCCTCTACACAACGCTAGATTTCATCATCAACACCTTGCGCTCGTTTCCCTTCATCATCCTCATCATCGTGCTCTTTCCCTTTACGAAACTGCTTGTGGGGCAAAGCATCGGCACCACCGCGGCCATCGTGCCTTTGACCATCGGCACGGCACCGTTTTTTGCCAAGCTCATCGAAAGCGCGTTTAAGGAAATCGACCGTGGCATCATCGAAGCCCCCAAATCCTACGGTGCGACTAACCTGCAAATCGTCTTTCGGGTCATGTTTCCCGAAGCCTTGCCTAGCCTTGTTTCAGGCATCACCCTCATCCTCATCGTCGTGGTTGGTTTTTCCGCTATGGCAGGCACAGTAGGGGGTGGCGGCCTTGGAGACGTGGCGATTCGCTACGGCTACCACCGTTTCAGGCCCGATGTATTGGCTTACACGGTCATCATTCTCGTCCTTATGGTACAGGGGTTTCAATTGCTTGGGAACCTCTTGTACAAGTTACTCAAGAAGTAATCCGTAGTAAGTCGGTCAAAATACTTGCTATTTAATCAGCGCTGTGCTATACTGCGCCATCATTTTTAAGGAGATTGTTTATGAAATTACGTGTATTGGTTTTAAGCGCCCTTGCTGCGCTGTCCCTTGTTGCTAAAGAGGTCATCGTCGTAGGCGCCACCCCTGTGCCTCACGCCCAAATCCTAGAGTTTGTCAAACCCCTTGTAGCCAAAGCGGGCTATGAGCTCAAAATCCAAGAGTTCAACGACTACGTCATCCCCAACCTTGCCACTGAAGAGGGCGAATTGGATGCGAACTTCTTCCAGCACACCCCGTACCTCGAAGAGTTTAACAAAAACCGTCGCACCACCCTTGTCAAAACCGTGAGCGTACACCTTGAGCCTATGGGTGTCTATTCTAAAAGCCTCAAAAGCCTTGACGCGCTCAAAGACGGAAGCAAAGTGAGCATCCCTAACGACCCTACTAACGAAAGCCGCGCCTTGGAAGTGTTAGCCCACCTTGGCCTCATCACCCTCAATGACGCGCCCCTTAAAACGCCTATCGACATTACCAGTAACCCTAAAAAACTTCGCTTTGTGGAAATCGAAGCGCCTCAACTTCCCCGCACCCTTGGTGATGTTTCCCTTTCGGTCATCAACACTAACTTTGCGTTAAGTGCTGGCCTGAACCCCACCAAAGACGCTTTGGCAATGGAAAGCATCGACTCCCCTTACGCCAACATCTTGGTTGTTAAAAGCGGACGAGAAAATGACCCAAAAATCAAAGCCCTAGACGCCGCTTTAAACTCACCTGAGGTAAAAGCGTACATCCTCGAAACCTTTAAAGGCGAGATTATCCCCGCGTTTTAGTCTTACGAAGTATCCTTACATGTAAAGGTTTTTCCCTTTACATGTAAGGCGTTTTTAATCACGCATTCTTTACAATGTCACACTTCCATCGAGCATTGCCCAAGGTTTGGGCCGACATCACTGCCGCCGCATTATTGTTCTAGTTGCCTCTTTGGGGAACCGTAAAGGAATCCCATGCCAAGATCCAAGCGCTTGTTGCTACTTTCCCATTGCCTCTTGAATGCTAACGCCAAAGTAGAGGGCATCGAACCCTACGAAGGTGCGTTCAAACCTCTCATTTTGCCCCTCATTGAAGCGGGTTTTGGCCTCATCCAACTCCCCTGTCCTGAACTGCGCCACGGTGGAATGCGCCGCTGGGGTCAGGTCAAAACCCAATACGACACGCCCTTTTACCGCGCCCACTGCAAAACACTCCTAGAACCCTTCGTGCTTGAAATACTCGAATACCAACGCTGTGGGTATGAAGTATGCGGCTGTATCGGCGTGGACGGTAGCCCAAGCTGTGGAGTGCACCGTACATGTAAGGGCGACTGGGGTGGTGAAATCGACGAGAGCTTTTGCTTGGAAAGCTGTCTTGAGAGCTTGCGCGAGGAGAACGAAGCGGGCGTGATGATAGCATCACTGCAAGCGCTCTTGGCAGAACACGGGATAACGTTGCCCTTTTGGGCCATCAATGAAAAATCGCCCCACGAAGAGGTGGCGACACTACTCAAGGAGCTTTCGTGAAATCCCTTTTCCTAACCCTCATTTTGGCCTTTAACAGCCTGCTTTTTGCGGCTTCCAATACCCTTACCGTTGGCCTTGCCGCAGCCTACCCACCCTTTGAATCCCGCGATGAAAAAAGCGGCCAAATCGTAGGGTTTGACATCGACCTAGCCCACGCCATTGGCAAAATCCTTGGCAAAACCATTGTCATCAAAGACGCCGAATGGCAAGCCTTGCTAGGCGGACTTAGAAACGGCCATTACGACATCATCCTCAGCGCCATGAGCAAACAAGAAGCGGGCGCAGACAATGCCAACTTCAGCGACCCCTACTACGAGCTTACCGATGTCATCGTCACACGCAAAGACGATGCGCGCATCACCAAACCTGAAGACTTAAAAGGCAAAGTAGTCGGCGTGCAACTTGGAAGTGGTAGCGAACAAGTGGTAGACAAACTCGAAGGCCTAAAGTCCGTCTCTCGTTACAACTACAACCCCGAAGCCTTTTTGGACCTCAAACACAAACGCATTGACGCGGTGGTTGTAGGCTATGCGTACGCCCTCACCCAAAAAGATTTTGCCACTGAATACAAACTCGCAGGTGAAGTGGCTGCGGCAGAGCTAGTGATTGTAATGAAAAAAGGCCAAGATGCACTCACTGCTCAAATCAACCAAGCCCTCGCCCAAGTCAAAGCCGATGGCACGTACGACGCCCTTGTTGAAAAATGGTTACAGGTTAAATAGGTGAATTTTGGTGCCGTGTGGGGAAATCTAGGCTTCTTATTAGAGGCCTCATGGCTGACAATCTACCTCTCTTTTTTATCTTTTTTGGTTGCGTTGGCCATCGGTGTTTTGATTGGCACATGGCGCGCCCTTGGTGCACCCAGAGGGATAGAATGGATAATGGTCACCTACATCGAGATTTTCCGCGGCACGCCCCTTTTGGTGCAACTGTTTTTTATCTATTACGGTTTACCCCAAGTGGGCATCGCTATGAGTGCCCACCACGCGGCGATTTTAGGGCTTAGTCTTAATTTCGGAGCTTACATGTCTGAAATCGTCCGCTCTGGCATGGGTGCTATTGATTATGGTCAACACGAAGCCGCGCGGGCGTTGGGCATGAACGCATGGGTGCGCTTGCGCTACATCATCTACCCGCAAGCGTTACGCATCACCTTGCCTCCACTCACTAACACCTACGCGGCCATCTTAAAAGACAGCTCTTTGGTTTCAGTGCTCTCTATCACCGAACTCACCCGTGCAGGGCAGCTCATCTATGTGCGCACCTACGAGCCTTTTGAAATCTATCTGACTTTAGCAGTGTTTTATTTTGTGATGACTTTCAGCATTTCGCGGGTAGCGCGTTTGCTGGAAATCCGCCTTAGCGGTGGTTACGCCCAAAAGGGCTAAAACCACCTTTACATGTAACGCGTTTAGCGTGTCTTAAACCGCTCTAAATCCTGCGAAAGCTTTTCGGTGAGTGCACGCAAGTGTGTTGCTGCGGTACTAATCTCCTCTACGCTGCGAGCATTGCCACCCGAGAGGGCATTTACCTCATCCATGATGTTTGAAACTGCCTCTATCTCTCCCCCTGAAATTTCAAAATCTTTGACCATCTCATCGTTATTTTGCGCCGCCTTGAAGACAATCTCCGCGGTAGCATTGATTTTTCCCTCTACCTCTTGGGCAGCATTGGCCAAAACTTCCATCTCTTGGGAATTTTTTCCAATCTGTTCACTCGCATCACTCACTCCTTGGACGATGACATTTACCGTTGCATTAATCTCAGCGAGGCTCTTTTGGGTACGCTCGGCCAGTTTGCGCACCTCATCGGCCACCACCGCAAACCCGCGTCCGTGTTCTCCTGCACGCGCCGCTTCGATAGCGGCATTAAGCGCCAACAAGTTGGTTTGTTCAGCAATGTCATAAATCACCTCTAACACCCCGCGCACCTCAGAAGCATTGGAAGAGAGGGCTTGGATGCGGTGGGCTAATTCCACCTCTAAAGCCGCGTTGTTTTGCACCTTGCTGGCAAGCACAACAATCTGCTCCTTGGTTTCTTGCAAAGTGTGATTGGCCTCCATGATCTCTTGCTTGCTCGCTTGCGCTTCGCGGATAGATTTGGCAATGCCTTCTTTTACATGGCTAACGTTTTTGGTCGCTCTGTTAACTACTTCCACCGAAGTTTCTACGTTGTTTCCCACCGCCAAACTCGTGCTTGAAAGCTCTCCTGCCACGGAGGCATTTTCACTAGAGACCTCTTTGGCGCCATGAAGTAACCGCTGAAGGTTTTCCATGAGGTCATTAAACCCTTGAGCAATCATTCTTAATTCCTGAGGCGCATTGGTATTGAGGCGCAAAGTAAGATTTTGGGTATTACTCACTTCTAACATCGTGTTTTTAAATTTTTCCAACGGGCGCGATAGAAGCAATTGCACCAAATACAACGCGCCGCCGATAGCCAAAAGTAGCACGACTGCCGAAGTCAGAAAAATAGAGTTACGAATAGCGTTGGGTTCAGCCAACACTTCCACTTCGTCAATCTCCGACAAAATCGCCCACTGTACACCTGGGCTCACCGCGATAGGCGCATAAGAAGAAAGTACCCGTGCTCCTCGGTAATCTTCCACAACTTCCGTGTGCGTTACCCCCGTAAGGGCTTGCTTTACTGCTTGGGTGGCTACGGTGGCTTTGTTTTTAAAAGAAGTTACCAAATTATGCGTATCAGGCGCCAAATAGCTATCACTTCGCATTAAAAAATCCTGACCCACCAAATAATCTTCTTGGCTCTCTCCGTATCCTGAGCGGTAATTCATAATCGTGTTGATTTGCTCGTGATTGACCTGAAGTACCACCACTCCAATTATATCCTCGCCATACAGTATGCGCGAAGCCACAAACATTGTGGGTTGATTGTCATTAGGTGCATAGGGCTGCATGTCGGCAAAGACAGGTTTAGTGCTTTGTAAGGCTTCTTTCCAAACCTTTGCAAGAGTGCTTTGCGGGGTGTTGCTTAAACTTGTACCCAAATCACTGCGCTTAGCTGCAGTGTACATCACGTGCCCATACACCGGATCAAGCACATATACATCTCCATATCCATAGTCTTTTTGGTAAGTTTTCAAAAAAGCATCATGGCGCGCGGTTTTAAACTTTAGCGAAGGGTGGTCCACAGGAAAAGCATCCTGCGCACCAATTTCAGCTCGACGATAAATGTAAAGCAAATCATGAACAATGGTATGAAACTCGTCTAGCTGAGAAAGGGCGCGAATCCCCGCCTCTTGGTCACTAAAAAACTTCTCCAAAAAAAACCGTTTCATGTCGCGCGCAACGGTAAGCTTCTCGTAATTTTTTTGAATCAACACTTCCCGTGTTTTATAAGAAGAGACCCCCATCACACACAAAGATGACACCCCAAGTGCCACCAACACCAACAATGCCATTTGCATTCTCAACGAAAACCGATTCATACAACCTCCAACATTCAAACGCTTCTGTATTATTTGGACTATTAAACCATATTTTTCACCAAATTTTTTAAAAATATGATGAAAAAAAATACAATTTGATTACAAGGCTGCCTGAAACATACACCTTTCTTTCTTCATGCACCCTAAAGTTGTCAAACATCATAAATTT
>NZ_JAFHKK010000010.1 GCF_016937535.1 Sulfurospirillum tamanense
TTAAGCCCGTGGGCGAGGGCGTGTCCGAAGCAAGGGTAGATCTTGGACCTGGCTATAGGCTTTATTATTTCATCAGGGGAAAGACAATTGTGATTGTGTTGCATGGCGGTTCAAAAGCCCATCAACAAAAAGATATTGACAAAGCCAAGGCACTGGCAAAGGAGTTTAAATAATGAATAAGTTAACTACATTTGATATTTCCGAATACCTCGATAGCCCTGAGTCAATTGCCGAATACCTCTCTCAAGTGCTCGAAGAAGGCGATCAAAACGAACTCTTAAGAGCCGTTGGACATATCGCCAAAGCAAAGGGAATGAGTCAGATTTCCAAGGAGACAGGATTGGGGAGGGAGAGCCTTTACAAAACGTTTCAAGAAGGCGCAGAACCAAAATTTAGCACAATTTTAAAAGTGCTCAAATCCCTTGGCTTAACCCTTCATGCACGCACAGCAGTGTAAGGTGAAGCACTCCTAAAGCGCCTTAGAATCCACAATGATGCTCACGGGGCCGTCGTTGTGGATTTCTACGTCCATGGTTGCGCCAAAAACGCCGCTTTGGACGTGCGTGTGGGCTTTGCATGTAAGGATAAATTCCTCATAGAGTGCCTTGGCGCGTTCTGGCGGCATGGCCCCGTCGAAACTAGGGCGACGTCCTTTTTTGATGTTGGCTGTGAGGGTAAACTGAGAGATGACAAGCAGTTCGCCACTCATGTCTAAAAGCGAACGGTTCATCTTGCCTTCATTGTCTTCAAAAATCCGCATCTGCAGGATTTTTGGCACCAAAAGGGCGATGTCTTTTTCATCATCGTCTTTGAAAATCCCCAAAAGCACGTTTAGTCCCACGCCAATTTCACCGACGATTTCGCCTTCCACACGCACCGCCGAGTGGCGCACCCGTTGGAGCAGTGCAATCACGCCGCGCGCTTTTTTTGGTAAAGATAATAAACCACGCTGAGCACCGCTACAAACCCAAGGGTGATGTAGATGATGAGCTTGAGGTACTCTTTTACTAGCGTCTCGTTACTCCCTAGAAAATACCCAAGCGTGATAAGCACGATCATCCAAATGCTTGCCCCCAAAGAGGTGTAAAGGCAAAAGCGAAAGAGATTCATGCGCGCTAGGCCTGCGGGCAAAGAGATGTACTGGCGCACACCAGGAATGAGCCGTCCATTAAAGGTGGAGATTTCGCCGTGTTTGTTAAAGAAGACTTCTAGCTTGGTCATCTTGGTTTCATCAAACCCTACGTAGCGGCCGTATTTGAGCAAGAGTTTGCGCCCAAGCTTGACGCTAAGGTAGTAGTTAAACAGCGCGCCCGCTAGTGAGCCGCCTGTGCCCGCCAAGAGTGCACCCGCGAGGCTCATTTCACCTTTGAAGGCCAAATAACCCGCGGGTATCATCACTACTTCGCTAGGAAAAGGGAAAAAGGAACTCTCCAAAAACATGAGGCAAAAAATCCCCACGTACCCCCACGCACCGATGGTTTCCACCAGAAATGTTACGGCATCATGCAGCACGAAAAGCCTTACATGTAAAGGGCTTAGTCACGCAAATTTCCCAACTCTTCGGTCACTTTAGCCAATTTGTCGGTGGCTTCGGCGAGGGCGGCTTTGTTTTGCACCACAACCGCTTCAGGAGCGTTGGCCACAAAACGTTCGTTGGAGAGCATACCGCTTAGCTTGTCTACTTCTTTTTGGAGTTTTCCCGCTTGCCCCTCAAGACGCGCGATGATGGGGCTAAGGTCGATGCCTGAGAGGGGGATGAGCACTTCAAGGTTGTCGCTCACGTCGCGCACGGCGTCGGGGATTTTCTCACTCACAAACTCCACCGCGCCACATTTGGCTAAGAGTTTAATAAACGGCACCGCCGCGCTCAAATCCTGAGGCGTGTTGAGTTTTACGTACGCCAAATCAATGCGTTGATTGCCCAGTTCTATGGTCGCTTTGGCGCGTCTGATGCTCACAATCGCTTCGATGATGCGCTCAAAAAGCCCTTCCATGGCGTCGTCTTTGGTTTCGTTGGTAGGGTAGGGCAGAACCATGATGGAGGTGTTTTCTTCTAGGGTGGTGTTGCCTAGGGTTTGGTAAAGGTGTTCGGTGATGAAAGGCATGAACGGATGCAAGAGTTTCATGGCTTCTTTAAAGATGGCGCCTAGTTCTGGCACGGCTTCTCTTTGGGCTTTGCTAAGTTCAATGCCCCAGTCGCAAAACTCGTTCCACAAAAAGCGGTACAACACCGTGGCCGCGTCGTTAAAGCGGTAAGTTTCAAGGTGTTCGCGCACCTCTTTAGTGGCCCCGTGCAAGCGGCTTTGCATGTAGCGCCCCAGTTCGGTTTTGATGGTGATGGCGTCCAAATCCTCAAAGCGGTTGGCGTTTAGCAAGAGGTATTTAGAGGCGTTAAAAAGCTTGTTGGTGAAGTTGCGCATTTGGTCGAGTTTGTCGGGGCTTAGTTTGATGTCGCGCCCTTGGATGGCAAGGACAGCGAGGGTGAAACGAAGCGCGTCGGCACTGTGGCTTTGGATGGTGTCGATGGGGTCGATGACATTGCCCTTGGATTTGCTCATCTTTTGGCCGTGTTCGTCTTTGACCAAGGCGTGCAGGTAGATGTCTTTGAAAGGCAGTTCTTTGAGGGCGTGTTCTCCTTGGAACATCATGCGTGCGACCCAGAAAAAGAGGATGTCAAAACCTGTGACCATGAGTGAGTTGGGGTAAAACTCCGCCATGTCTTCTTCAAACCACGTTTCGCCTTTGCCACACTCCTCATTTCCCCAGCCAAGCGTCGAAAACGGCCAAAGGCCAGAGCTAAACCACGTATCAAGCACGTCGGGGTCTTGGTAGATGTCGGTGCTTTGGCATGCGGGGCACGCGGTTTGGGTCTCTTCTTCGGTTGCCCATTCGTGGTTACATGTACGGCAGTAAAACACAGGAATCTGATGCCCCCACCACAGTTGACGGGAGATACACCAGTCGCGCAACTCTTTCATCCACGCGTTAAAGGAGTTGATCCAATGCGCTGGGTAAAACTGCGCGAGTCCCGCGTTGACCTTTTGGGTGGCTCCCTCGGCTATCTCTTTTTTCACAAACCATTGTTTGGAGATGTAGGGTTCGACCACGTTTTTGCAGCGGTAGCAGTGTCCCACTTGGTTTTCGTAGTCTTCGATTTTTTCCACAAACCCTTGCGCTTCAAGGGCGGCTACGATGCCTTCGCGCGCTTCGAGGCGTTCTTGCCCTTCAAACGCACCACACTGGTCGTTTAAAAAACCCGCTTCGTTAAAGATGGTGATGAACTCCAAATCATGCCGTTTGCCTACTTCGTAGTCGTTCACGTCGTGGGCAGGCGTGACTTTCACACAGCCTGTTCCAAAGCTACTGTCTACGTAATCATCGGCGATGATTTTGACCCGTCGGTTGATGAGGGGTAGGGTGACGTACTGGCCGATGAGGTGGGTGTAGCGTTCATCTTCGGGGTGCACCATGACCGCCGTGTCTCCAAAAAACGTTTCAGGGCGCGTGGTGGCTACGACGATGTACTCTTGGGAATTTTCTAGGAAATAGCGCAGGTGGTACAGCTTGCCTTTGTGTTGTTCGTATTCGACTTCGATGTCACTTAGCGCGCCATCGTGGGTACACCAGTTGACCATGTAATTGCCACGGACAATCATCCCTTCGCTATAAAGCGCCAAAAAGGCTTTGCGTACGGCGCGTTTGAGGCCTTCATCCATGGTAAAGCGTTCGCGACTCCACGCGGGGGAAACGCCCATTTTGCGCATTTGACCGACGATGGTGCCGCCGCTTTTGGCTTTCCATTCCCAGACTTTTTCCAAAAATTTCTCACGGCCTAGCTCTTCTTTGGTGATGCCTTGGGCGAGGAGTTGTTTTTCCACGACGTTTTGGGTAGCGATTCCCGCGTGGTCGGTACCTGGTTGCCACAAGGTTTTGTAGCCGTCCATGCGTTTAAAGCGCGTCATGATGTCGATGAGGGTGTGGTTAAAGGCGTGCCCGATGTGCAAACTGCCCGTGACGTTGGGTGGGGGAAGCATGATGGAAAACCGTTTGCCCTCTTTTTGGATGGCTTTGTTGCCCTCTATTTCAAAATAGCCTCTCTCTTCCCAAAGCTTGTAATAGCGTTCTTCAATAGCGTGTGGTTCGTAGGTGGTGCTTGGTTCACTCACGGTGTTGCCCCTGTGTTTTTTTGTGCGGATTGTAGCAAAAAGTGCCTAATGGGGGGCTTTAATTAGGCTTTACATGTAAAGGAGAATGAAAGAGGGATAGGCGACTCTCTTTACCACAAGAAGAGGGATATTTTTAGGACTTTTTTCGGGCTCCTAAACTGACTTAAAGAAACTATCTTATATAATTTTTTATGTTTAGATTAATAAAATACTATTTAGCTTAGAGTTGATGGCTGTTTTGAAGCTTTTTAGGCGAAGTTAAGAATTGTCATTTTTCTTGCAAATATAGTAATAATAAATCAAAACATAAATTTTCTTAAAGGGTTTTTTATGGGTCATCGGGCAATGATTGAGAGTGTTATTGGCAAAACTTCCGAATGCAGAAAAAGCAGAATTCCTGCAAAACTTGACTGGTGGCAAAGCACCACGGGAGCTATTTTGGCAGGGTTTATTGTGTTTCACATGATGTTTACATCGACCATTCTTGCGGGCCCTGCGGCGTTTGATTGGGTAGTAAAACAATCTGAGGGCGCTTTTTTGTTTGGTGAGGCAGTGCCTGTTGTGACCCTCTTTGTAACACTTTTTATTTTCGTTGTATTCGTTGGCCACGCATTTTTGGCCATGCGTAAATTTCCTGCCACGTATCGCCAGATTTTAGTCTTTTGGCAGCACCGTAAAATGATGAAACACGCCGATACTTCCTTATGGGTAGTGCAGTATGTTACGGGTTTTGCATTGTTTTTTTTGGGCGGCGCGCATTTGATTGTGATTTTATCTAGTTATGATTCTATTAATGCAGCAACTGCGGCAACGCGTTTTACACAAGGGGGCATGGGACTTTTTTATCTGATTTTACTCGTAATGATGGTTGCCCATGCTAGTGTTGGCGTATACCGTTTGGTGATTAAGTGGGTTTCTTTCGATCAGTCAACACCGCAAGCGCGCAGGGTTGCGGTTGCGCAAGTAAAACGCACTGTACTTGGGGTTTTTATGGGGCTTGGGCTAATAGCATTTTTGGCAGATTTAGCGTACATACAGTACGGCAAATCTTTGGCAGAAAATAGCGCTCACCTTATCTCTTTTGAGTCAAAATAAGCACGCCAAGCGGGGTTAATCCCCCGCTTTAAATGCCAAGGAAAGTGAATTGACGCAATGGCGGGTGTTTTTGGGGGTAAATCCTTCTCCATGAAACACGTGTCCAAGGTGCCCTCCACACGCGGCGCAGATAATCTCTGTGCGCCTTCCGTCTTTGTCGGTTATTTCTTTTACCGCACCTAAAAATGCCGCATCAAAGCTGGGCCAGCCTGTGCCAGAATCAAACTTTGCAGTGCTTGGAAACAAGGGCGCGTCGCATTTTTTGCAGTGAAAAACCCCTGTTTCATCAAACGCATAATATTCCCCGCTAAAGGGTGCCTCAGTGCCTTTTTCTTCTAAAATATACCGTTCTTCTGGGGTAAGTGTGTGCATACAATGCCTCCTTTTAATGGAGGCATTGTAGCTTTTTTTGGGTAAATGGACGTGCCCTTTAGCCGCGTACGGCGTTGACTGCTGTGACCATGTTTGCTAGAGAGGGTTTGACTTCTTCCCATTTGCGGGTTTTAAGGCCACAATCGGGGTTAATCCACAGCTGTTCTTTGGGAAAAACTTCCAAAAGTGCGTGAATCTGTGTCACCATCTCTTCCACACTTGGAACCCGTGGAGAGTGGATGTCGTAAATGCCTGGTCCAATCTCTTGTTCGTAGCCGATTTCTTTAAAGATTTGCAACAATTTGTTGCCAGAACGCGCCGTCTCGATGGAAATCACATCCGCGTCCATGGCTTTGATGGTGTGGATGATGTCGCGAAACTCGCTGTAACACATGTGGGTGTGGATTTGCGTGCGAGGGTGTGCACTACTGGTGGAAAGCCTAAAACTCTCAAGCGCCCATTCTTCGTACTGCGCGTGTTTTTCTTGACGCAAAGGATACCCTTCTTTAAAAGCCGCCTCGTCCACTTGAACAATGCCGATGCCCGCTTCTTGTAAGTCGTTGATTTCATCACAAATAGCAAGGGCGATTTGCTGAGCAATCTCTTTTTTAGGCTTGTCATTGCGGACAAATGACCAGTTGAGAATGGTCACGGGGCCTGTGAGCATCCCTTTGACGATTTTTTGGGTTTTTGACTGTGCGTAGGTAATCCACGCGACTGTCATGGGTGAGGGACGGCTGATGTCGCCGTACAGCAAAGGGGGCTTGACGCATCTACTGCCATAACTTTGCACCCAGCCGTTTTGGGTAAACGCAAAGCCTTCAAGCTGTTCGCCAAAGTACTCTACCATGTCGTTGCGCTCAGGTTCGCCATGTACGAGCACGTCTAGGTCGATGGACTCTTGAAACGCGAGGCACTCGTCAATGTAGGCTTTAATGTGCGTTTCGTAAACCGCAGATGAGATGGTGCCGTTTTTGTACTCTCTTCGCACGTGACGCAGTGCGGGTGTTTGGGGGAAAGAACCGATGGTCGTAGTGGCTAAATCGGGGTAGTTTAGAGCCGCTTTTTGAACCACGATGCGCTTGGTATAAGGCAGGTCTCTTTTCCATTTGGTAGTGGTTTGTAGGCGTGTTTGGACCTGCTTGTTGTGGATTTTGTCAGAAGTTTTGCGCGACGCAGCGGCGGCACGGTTGGCTTCTAAGGCCTGGGTTTTGGCAGGACTTAGGGGCGCGCCATGAAAACACTGGGAGAGCAGGGTAACTTCTTCGAGTTTTTCAAGGGCAAAACTGAGCCATGTGGAGAGGGTTTTGTCCAGCTTGCTTTCGTGGGCTAGCGTGTAGGGTACGTGCAACAACGAGCACGAAGTTGAGATGCAAATGCGCTCTTTTGGTACTTGCGATGCGATGCGTTCAAGCAGTTCGAGGGTGGTACGAATGTCATTCTTCCAGACATTGCGCCCGTCTACTACACCTGCGATGAGGTGGAGGTCTCCTAATTCTCCAAGGGCGTCAAGGTTTTCTTTTCCGTGTACAAAATCTAACCCAATGCCCCATACGCCACTTTTGGCGAGTGAAACAACCGATTCTTTAGCATGGTCAAAGTAGGTGGTGACGATGAGCTTCAACGCAGGAGAAGCGCAAGAAAGCGTTTTATACACCCCGCCCAAGCGTGCTTGCGTGAGCGGGTCAGTGCCAAGGGAGAGGATGGGTTCATCAAACTGCACATAAAGGGCGGGCGCGTGTTGCGCCAGTTGCGTAAGAAGCTGTTCGTACAGCTCTACTACGCGGTCAAGGTGTGCGAACACATCGCTGTTGTCGGTGGCTTTAGCAAGACTTAAAAAGGTGAGCGGGCCGATGAGGTTGACTTTGGGGATGATGCCAAAGGCTCTGGCTTCTTCAAGTTCACTAAGTACCTTGGTGGCGTTGAGCTTGAAGCGGGTTTGCGCGGAGAGTTCGGGCACGATGTAGTGGTAGTTAGTGTTGAACCATTTGGTCATCTCCATCGCCACGCGTTTTTCGTCGCCTCTGGCCATAGTGAAATACTGCACGGTGCTATCGCTAATGTCTGCAAAGCGCAGTGGGATGGCACCTAACATGACTGCGGTGTCAAGCATGGTGTCGTACAAACTAAAGTCGTTGCAGCTAATGAGGGCGATGCCCGCTTGTTGTTGGTAGCCCCAGTGGCGACGCTTGAGGGTGAGGGCGGTTTGCTGTACGGTTGCAAAGGCGGTTTGCCCGCTCCAGTAGGCTTCTAAAGCGTGTTTGAGTTCACGTTTTTCCCCAATGCGGGGAAAGCCGATGATGGTGTTTTTTGGCATAGATGTATCCTTATATGTATGAAATTAAGTAACTAAACTGCGTGAAAAATCGTTACATGTAAGGAGGGTGAATGCCTGTGCGGCGAAAGCTGTAAAAGAGGCAATTGCAACGGCGGTAGCTTAAGAGTTTACTGCGACGTAAGGCGCGCTTGGTGCGGCGTTTGTAAAAGCAATTGCAGTGGCAAGGCTTGGCGGTGGAGGTTTGGGGGCAGACAACTGCTTCGAGAGGTTCAGGCGGTGGGTCGTCTTCATCGGGTGTTGTGCCGTGGCTGTATCTGTGTGTCAAGGTGTGCGTACGAGCAAACTGGGCGCATAGGGAAATCTCCACCGTGTGGGCTTGGATGGAAGCGAGGGTAAAATAGCGTTTGCCAAAACCTTTGGGAGTTCTCAGAAGTTTACCTTAATGTAAAATGAAAGTGATTATAGCTTGTGAAGCCTTACATGTAAAGTGGTAGGGGAGTTTTTAAAACCGTGTGCGCCAACAGAAAAACTCAAAAAACGAATGGATGAATGGCTATTTTTCCTCTTTTAAACAACCTTGAAAACGGTTATAATACACCAAAAAGGAGCTTTCATGCGTATTGCTATGAGTGGGGCCAACGGATTTGTTGGCAGTTATCTTTCCAAGCGTTTTGTTGAGAGTGGCCACGAGATTGTGGCGATTACCCGCCTTGCTTTGAGTGATGAAAGCGCGTTGTTGGCAACACTAAAAGGGTGTGATGGAGTAATTAATCTTGCGGGTGCAAACATCTCTGAGCGTTGGACACCATCCCATAAAGAGGCGATGGTTAAAAGCCGTATTAACACCACACGCGCCATTGTGAGTGCGCTTAAGGCCATGCAAACTCCACCAAAGGTACTCATTTCTACCTCAGCCGTTGGAATTTACGAAGCAGGCAAAGAGCACGATGAGACATCTAATGAATTTGACCAAGGCTTTTTAGGGGATTTGGCAAAGCGCTGGGAAAATGAAGCCTTAAGAGCCAAAGAAGCGGGTGTGCGTGTGGCGCTTTTTCGTTTTGGGGTTGTGTTTGGGCGAGGTGGTGGAGCATTGGCAAAAATGATGCCTATTTTTAAACTTGGTCTTGGAGGGGTGATTGGTTCGGGCGAGCAGGGTTTTTCGTGGATTCATATTGAAGATTTGTTTCGGGCATATGTGTGGGTGTTGGAGGATGCAAATAAAGAGGGAATTTACAATCTCACTGCGCCTCATCCAGTAACCAATAAAGAGATGACAAAAGCCCTCGGTGCGGCATTAAACCGCCCTGCGTTTTTGCCAGTGCCAACCTTTGCACTAAAGCTTAAATTTGGGGAGGGGGCCGTGATTTTGCTAGAGGGTCAAAAAGTCTACCCGAAACATCTGCTTGATGAGGGTTTTTCGTTTTTTTACCCGCAGATTGACCAAGCCTTTGACGCGGTGATTTCGTAGAATACAGGAGGTGCTATGAGCAAGGGTGGATGGAGTTGCCCGCACTGCATCAGTGATGTGTGCGACATATTAAAAAAAGCTTGCGACCCTGGAGATAAGGGCTGTGTGCTGTATGGCAAGGCGCTGTTTTCCAGTCCAGAGTCGCCCTCTAATGATGCTTTTGAAAGACGCATGGAACGCAAAATGAAGCGCTTGTTGGAAGGAAAAAACCCCGAGGGAGATTAGCGTTAGAGCTTTTCTTTACATGTAAAGGCCTAATTCTCCCACGGGCAAGGCTTTCCAAAATAATACCCTTGAAAAAAATCAATACCAAGCTTCAAGCCTGTTTTAAAAATTTCCTCCGAATGGACAAATTCAGCGATGGTTTTAATCCCCATTTCTTTGGAGAAAAAGACAATCGCTTTGACCAGTTCAAGGGATTTTTTGTCGCTGTCAATGTGTTTGATAAGGGAGCCATCTATCTTGATAAAATCGGGCGAGAGCTCAAAGATGTGGGTAAAGTTTGAAAAACCAGTACCAAAATCATCAATAGCAAAGCGCACACCCAAGGCCTTGAACTCACGGACAAATGCCTTTAAGATGTCGTAATCTTTGATGTTTTGTGATTCGACAATTTCAAAGACAACGCGCCCTCCGATGGCATTTTTTTCAATGGTTTTTCTCAGAATTTTGTGAAGGTCTCGGTTGAGAATATCTTGATAACTAAGGTTTAAAGAGACCGTTATGTTTGCGTTGACGCAAGTGCTTAAGCTTTTAAGTAAGGTGATTTGAGAGACTTTATTGTAATGACGTGTCTTGATGGCAATGTCTAAGAATTCATGAGGAGGAATGTAGGCGGTATTTTCCTCCTCGGATTCACGAAACCGCATTAATGCTTCGTATTTGACAACGCGCTGTTGTTTGTCGACAATGGGTTGAAAAAAAGGTACAAATGCACTGCGCTGGAGTCCTAGTATAATTTTTTTCTTCCACAAGGCTCCGTAGGTAATTTCCTCATGAGAATCCATTTCCTTGCTAAAAATAGCATAAGGAGAGTAGTGCTGTTTAGCATTATTTAGTGCGATGTTTGCCGTTTCTAGGGGGTTAATGGGTTCAAAAGAAACACCTGCACTAATGTCCAAATACAGGTCTTCGTTGAGCAAGGAAGGAGAGATGGGTGTTTTTTTGATAAACCTAAAAAGTTCTATCAAAAAACTGTTACACAAAGAGACATTTACCTTGGCGGTATCCCTAAAAAGAACAAATTCATCGCCAGAGATGCGATAGGCTTGGTATTTTTTTAGTGTTGCAAACTCTTTTAAGTGCAAAGAAAACAATACAAGCACTTCACTGCCTACTTCCACGCCATAGAGCTCATTGATTGTTCTGAAGGAGTTGATGTCAATGAGAATAACGGCAGGGTGTGTGGATGCTTTAATCTCTTTAAGTAAAGAGGCACGGCTCCCTAGTCTGGTAAGTTCGTCAGTGTAGAGTTGGCTTTCGAGGTTTTTAGTGAGCTCCTCTTGAGCTTGACGCAACTTCTCTTCTTGGGCGTATTTTTCGGTTACGTCGCTTATGACAAGCACCACGCCAGTGATTTCGCCTTTTCGGTTGCGAATGGGGGCGGCACTGTCAGCTATTTGGTATTCGTTACCATCTTTTGCTAAAAGCACAGTGTGGTTGGCAAGGCCTACAACCTCGCCCGAGTCAAGAACTTTTCCAACGGGGTTAAGGCAGGGTTTTCGTGTGCGTGCATTGATGATAATAAAAACCTCATCAAGTGGCCTTCCTTGAGCTTCTTTAAGTGTCCAACCACAAAGCTTTTCTGCCATAGGGTTCATGCTAGAGACCAAACCCTTTTCATCAGTAGCAATCACACCATCGCCTATGGAGTGTAGCGTGGTAGCTAGTTTTTCTTCACTTTGGGCTAGTTGTGCCTTTGAGGCTTCTAGTTCTTGATTTTTTTCACCCATTTGAATGCTAATGCGACGTTGTTCTTCTAGAAGGGTTGCAAGCGTGTCGTTTTTATTTGAAATTTCTACAAAAGAGGCTTTTAGACGACCACGCATTTGTTCAAAAGATTCTGAAAGGGCTAGTGTTTCGCCAAAACCAACGGCGTCTATTTTTTGGTCGAGATTGCCATCAATAATCCTGCGCACAGCGACACTCAAACGCTTTAGAGGTTGAATGTTAAAATCAATAATGAGGTAAAAAAGAAAAAACAGCATTGCGATCCCCACAAAACTAAAAAGCAAGTTAAACCACAGCACTTGACGTGGTTTGGCTAGAATTTGTTTGATTGGTATGTGGTATTCGTAAATAAGCCCGCCTATGAGTTCGTTGTTGATGGGGTCAAGCAACTTAAGACTGTCTGTATGGGAAGATAATTTAAAGTCGCTTGCATCATAGGGCTTGGATGGGGTGTGTAGAAAGTTGAGGTTAACACTCTCTTGAAATGTTGGCGTAACTTTTCCATTGACGACGCGCAAGAGTTCTTGGCCACTTTGGGAGACAACTGTAAAGTGATGGATAGCAGGAGTGTCAGGCGCGTTGAAAAACTGCTCCAAAGAGTCTTCCAGCTCCACTCGAAAAAAGGCCGCCTCTTCCTCCAGTCCTAAACGCAAATTCATAATAAATATTTTAAGTGTGGGTAAATTGGCGATAAACTTTAGCTCCATGCTGCGGTGTTCCACATAGTCTCTAAGAAGATTCTGGGCACTTTCTTTGGCAGCAAAATAATTAAACAGTACACCCGTGGCGGCTGTTAGGAGAAAAACAGGTAGCATGGAAAATAAAAGAATACGCTTTAGCCCCCACTGTCGATTTTTTAAAAGCTTATTTAGCAATGGATATCTCCTTTAAGTTAAGCAAGTATCCGCTTCCAGAAAAGGAGTTATGAGCAATGCGTTGGTGCATGGTGAAAATACTGGGCCAAATAAACAAAGGCATGGAGTAGTGTTGCTGGTAAAGGTAAAGTTCCATCTGAACAAATTTTTCCTGCGCCTTTTCCCATGACGGTGCGTGCATTGCTTCTAAAAATAAGCGGTCAGCTTCATTGTCCACTTCTATCCAGCGGTTGCCTCCCTTGCCATAAAATGCTTCAAAATGGGTGGCAACGGTGTTGGTATATAGGCCACTTTGGACGATGGAAAGATCCCAGCGTTCACCTTCGATAGGATTGTCTGGGCCGTGGGTGTAATTTTTAATGTGTTTGTAATACTCTTGGCGTGTTGTGTATTGTTCAAACTCAACCGCTACCCCTTTGCTTTGGAGCATGGCACCAATGGCTTTGGCTAGTTTTTCTTCACTAATGTAATACCCAATTACTAAAGGTAGAGGGTTGGCTTCATTGAAACCCGCTTCGTTTAAAAGTAAAGTCGCCCTTTGCGGGTCATAAGGATAAGGTTGCAAGCCGTTGGATTCATCAAGAGGAAGAATAAAAGCTGTCATTCTGGCTGACCCTTGGGAGACAAAACGGTGTAAGGTATGGCGATCAACCAGTAGGTTGAGTGCTTCACGCACTCTGATGTCACGAAGTGGACTATTGGGCTTGCGGGTGTTAAATAGTGTGGTAAGGTGGCTTGTGGGGTATTTTAGTGTGCGATGTAAATGCGCATGTTTTCCTAAAATGGGGAGCATGGAAGGGCTTACTGCATCAAACAGATCGGCTTTGCCTTCGATCATCCATTGATAAGCTTCTTGGGTGTTGAGCGCAGCTGGGCTGTAGATTTCAAGATTTTGAGTGCGCGGATAGCCTTTTTGCCAGTAGCGCGCGTTGGCGCGTAGCAAGGAAATAGCCCCGCCATCTTGGATTTTTGTAATCTCATAAGGGCCTGTTCCCCACGGGCCAGCTTTAAGAATATTAGCTTGATTGCCCTGAGGGTAGCGACCATTAAAAGCCTCAAAGAAAGTTGGCGAATACATGTAAAAAGAGCGAAGGTAGACCAAAATTTGTCCCATAAAGGCGTCTACGTGAAAATACATTCGTACAGTATGGGCATCAAGGGCCTCCATGTCGCGAATCGCTAAGCGCAAATCAAGAGTAAAATAGGGGGTTTTTGTGGCCGCTGTTTCCACATACCGCTCCCAGTTTTGCAAGACCGAACTGCTGTTAAAAGGTGTGTCATCGTGAAAAACAACCCCTTGGTGCAAGTGTAGGTCGATATATTCTGGGCCAAGTGTCCACTGTTTTGCCAAATTAGGAACAAAATTGTTTTCATTGTCGACATATACCAACGGCTCTACAACCGAATTCCCCACGACCCATGAAGTGGCAATATGAGCAATGACGCGCAAGGTGTCTTGGGGTGTTTTTTTGGAGTCATTTGCGTAAGTGTTTGTTGTGAAAAAGATTGCATGTGCGCCAAAGAGTAATGTGATGCAAAAAATCCAACCTAACCCATGTCGCAGTAGTTTTAAGCGGCTCTTCTTCAGGCTTTTTTTCTTTTCCATGGTCCTTCCTTTGGCGTATTATTGCAAACAATAGATACTATCATAATCCGTTAGTGTTTGTGGCTACTAGATTCAAAGCAGGTAAAAAATCTTACCATGCTATTGGGTTTTTACCCATCAAAGGCCTCTACGCGATTTCTTCCATTTTTCTTTGCTCTATAAAGCGCTTTATCTGCCTTTGCAATAGTCTCCATAAGAACGCTGTCATCTTTGCTAATCACTGTCAAACCAATGCTAATGGTAAGAGAGGAGATAATACCCTCAAACGGCTCTTCACTGACTTTTGCTTTTAGGGTTTGGGCAGAGGTGTATGCATCTTTTTGGGAAATATCTGGCAAAAGTACCACAAACTCTTCCCCTCCATAGCGAAAGATCAAGTCGCTTTTGCGAAAATAGGCTTTAAGGTATTGGGCTAATCTTTTTAAAACATTGTCTCCCATGAGATGCCCAGCGCAATCATTTATCTCTTTGAAGTGGTCAATGTCAATCATCATTAAGCAAGATTCTTCTTGAGATAAACGCATTTTTTGAAGCAGGTTTAAATAGTTTACTTCGAGGGTTGATCTATTAAGAAGCCCTGTTAGGGCGTCGGTTTGGGCTGCTTCTTCAAGTAGGTCAAGGTGGATTTTCTCTTCAGTGATGTCTTCAATGATGCCTTTGTAGCCATCTACGACGCCCTCACTGTCGTGGATGGGCATAACGGTATTTTTCATGTATTTGTCAAGAGTGTCGCAGTAAAACTCAAATGCAATGGATTCAAGGGTTCTGTCTTGGTGTAATGCCTCTAGCTGTGCGCGGAGTTCTTTTTTGTAAGAAGGCGATAAAAAAGGAAAATCATGGCTACCGATGATGTCTTGAGGCGAGAGATCAAAATACTCTTTGACTTTGGTGTTGATGTAGGTTATGTTGTATTTTGTGTCGGCAACCCAAATCAAGTAGAGAGAACTGTCTGCAACAAACCTAAAAAGTTTTTCATTTTTTTGGCTCTCTTGGGTGGCTAGTGCAATTTTTTGGTCCAGTAGGGCATTGGCTTCTTTGAGCATCTGGTTTCTTTCGTGGTTGCGAAATTCCCTGAGAAGTACACCAATGAGAAGTATTAAAAATAAAACACCAAGGGGAATAAGCACTGTTTTGTGTTGGGCGAAAAAGCCAATAGGTTTATTGATATAGCTTACATGTAAAAGACCTTTGGGAGTCTTGAGTGAAAAACGCTGCATCTCTTTGTAATCAAAAATAATTCCATCTTTGCCTATGTTTGTTTGGGTGGGGAGAGCGCTTGCCTCTTTGCCTTGCAAGACCTCCAAGGTGAGTGTTCCGGCTGTGTGCCCTTGGTTAAATCCGCTGACAATCACGCCACCTATAATCCCTTGGCCTAAAAAAAAGTCCCAAGACCCAAATACAGGAATGGTTGGGCCAAAGAGTCTTTTGATGATAGCGATACTCTCACTGTAGCTGAAAAAATTTCCTTTTTTGTCTCGGTTAAAAGCAAGGGCATAGACGAAAATATCCTCTTTGTGCTTGTGAATAAATGCTTCTAAATCTTGGGTTTCAAAGTCCCAGAAATAGTAAAAATCTAGCTCAGGGTTAAAGCGTTTTTCCACCTCTTTTATTTCTGTGCGAATGGTGTTGGCGGTGTAGGTATTGTCTAAAACGACTACCACTTTTTTACGTTTTGGAAATAGGTCTATAGCCAAGGCGAGTGTGCCATCATAATCAACCACTTCTTTGACGCCTGTGACGTGCGGAAGGTTTGATGCCATTTGGGGGTCAAAGTTATTGATACCGCAAAAGACAACTGGAGTATTAGGGAAAAGTTCGTGTTGGTAGTCATTGAGGAAGGCCAGTGCATCATTGTCTGAGGCAATAATGGCGTCAAATGCAGTGTTGTTGTGTTTTAATAAAAAATAGCGAAAGGTTCTTTCCAGAAAAGAAGATTCAAGATTACGCTTGGAATCCAGGTATTCAAAGTAGATATTGATTTTTTCCTCAGATGACTCAAAAGCAGCGATGATGCCTTTTGAGATGCTGTCTGTCCACTGCAATCCGTGGTGGTAAGAGTGAAGCACAAGCACGTTTTTGTCAGCAAAAAGTGTTGTGGTAAAAAAGAGTAAAAAAATCAATCTCGCAATCATTTAAAACCCTCCTGCGGAGTGTTTGATTGTTTATAAATGAGTATAGCCCAAAGTGCCAATAAAGTTCAATTTCCTTGCTGCATTTAGAAGACCGATCCGTTATTGTTATGGTATTCGCTTCGTTATGTAACAACTGTTTCAATGTGACGAAGGTATTGGGTTTTAAAACTTCGTGTGAGCGCTTACATGTAAAGGCCTTTTAACCCTGTCTGGGTATAATACCGTCCTTTAAATTTTTACCCAAAAGAGTCTGCATATGCCCCTTTCTCACCTTAATCAAGAACAATACACCGCCGCTACTGCGCCTTTGGGGTATAACTTGGTTATTGCCAGTGCAGGAACTGGAAAAACTTCAACCATTGTGGCGCGCATTGCCCACTCTATTCGTTCGGGGATGAAGCCTGAACATATTTTGCTTTTGACTTTTACCAATAAGGCCGCTGCGGAGATGGTGGAGCGTGTGGCGGGGTTTTTTGGTAAAGAGGTAGCTGGGCGTATCGAATCGGGTACCTTTCACGCGGTGAGTTACCGACTGCTAAAACGTTTGGGCAAAGCCATCGTTCTCAAGCAGCCCAAAGATTTAAAAATGCTCCTTAAAACCATCCACGGCAGGCGGCGGTTTGATCACATCGACTCGCCCATGAGGCCTTATCAGGCAAGTTATCTTTATGACCTTTACTCTTTGTATCAAAATTCCACGGTGTCTCTTAGTTTTAGTGAATGGCTTAAAGAAAACGACAACGAACACGGGGCGTATTTTGACATTTACGAAGATATATTGGAAGAATTTAAAGAACAAAAAAAACGCTTTGGCTACGTGGATTTTAACGACCTTTTGACCCTCATGCGCGACCAACTCCTCAAAGGCGCGCCCATTGGATACAAAGAGATTTTGATTGACGAGTACCAAGACACCAATACCCTCCAAGGTGCACTCATCGAAGCCTTTCCGTGCAAGAGCGTGTTTTGCGTGGGGGATTATGACCAAAGTATTTACGCGTTTAATGGCGCAAATATCAACATTATCGGCTCCTTTGGGGAGCGTCATGAAAATGCGCGCGTGTTCACCTTGACCAAAAACTACCGTTCTACGGCCAAGATTCTCTCTTTGGCCAATCGGGTCATTGAGAAAAACGAACGGCTCTACCCCAAGCAACTGGAAGTGACGCGTACAGGGGAGTGCGAACCCCCACGGTTGCTTATTTATGATGAACTGTTTTTGCAGTACCAAGCCATTGCATCACAAATTCGCGCTTCGTCTACTCCTCATCACGATGTGGCGGTGATTTTTCGCAACAATTCCAGTGCCGATGGTATCGAGGCGTGCTTGCGAGAAGTGGGCATTGCGTGTAAGCGCAAGGGTGGAGTAAGTTTTTTTGACGCCAAGGAAGTCAAGGCGATGATAGACTTGCTCACTGTGGTAGTAAACCCACGCGATATGATGGCGTTTATTCATATTTTTGAGTACGCCAAGGGGGTCGGCCCTGCTCTTTCTAAGGAGTTGTTTGATGGGTTGTATCTTTTGGGTGAGGGAAACATCACAAAGGGACTTTTTCAGCCCAAAGAGGGAGTGAATCCTTTTGAGCAGCGGGCTAAAAACACCCAGCTTGGGCTCTTTGATGACCATCACGAGCTTGGAAGTGTGGCGCGCTTTTACAAATTAGGGTTTGATGAAGCCTTTTTGGCTAATCCTATTTTAAAGCTGAGTAAGCTCACCGTGGATGGCGCACAGTTTTTACACAGTTTTTACATTTTTTTAAAAGAGACTAAGCGTGTTAAGCATCCTCGCACCTTAGTGGAACACGTAACAACCTCACAAGTTTTTAAAACTATCGCCGAGCAACTTGCTACTAAACGTGCTACGCAAAAAGATGGTACGGTAGATGAAAAACAAAAAGAAGAAGCCAAAGAGCGCATCGCGCGCAAAGGCATCTTGCTCAAAGATTTGGCGAAAAACTACCACGAGAGCGAACGGTTTTTAAATGCGCTCACCCTTGGAAGTGGGGAAATGAGTGAAGGCGAGGGGGTAAATCTGCTCAGTATCCACGCGAGCAAGGGCTTGGAGTTTAATGATGTGTACATCGTAGATTTGATGGACGGACGTTTTCCTAACCGTAAACTTATGAGTATGGGTGGAAGTTTAGACGAAGAACGACGGCTTTTTTATGTGGCCACCACAAGGGCGCGCGACCGCCTCTTTCTTTCTTTTGCAAAGTACGATAAAATCAAAAAACTTGACTATATTCATTCCCCATTTTTAGTGGAAGCAGGGTTGGTTACGTAAGGAAATTGCATGAAAACAATCTGTGAGCTAGGGAAGCAAGAGCGTAAGGAAATTGCCAAAACCCTTGGCAAGCACCCTCCTTTTATATGTAAAAAGTGCGGTGCTAAGGCTGAAGCAAAAAAACAATTGTGTAAGCCCGAAAAAAAATAAATAAAAAGGAAAAGTGGTGATTTTACGTCTGCTCTTTTTAACATTAGTGGCAATTATGGTAGGACAAGCCAAAGATAAGATGGCCACACCGGAGCTTGCGCGCCAGCCTATGACGATTATTGATATTCGGACAGAGTCGGAGTGGTTGGATACAGGGATTGTTCAAGGGGCTATTACATTAACCTTTTTTGATAACAAAGGACGGTATGACGCGCAAGCTTTTTTAAGGGAGCTTGACAAGCATGTTGACAAGAAAACTCCTTTTGCTATTATTTGCCGTACAGGTAATCGTACTACGGCGGTTGCGGAGTTTTTGGGAGAGCTTGGTTATGCGGTTATTAACTTGCAAGGGGGCATGGTAGAGCTTGTAAGGCAGGGGTATCAACCTGTGCCTTACCGCCCTTAAAATGGTGCGACTTTTACTCCTAGGAATTCTCTCGGGTGCTTTTTTTAGTACCACGTTTTTGCTCAATGAAGCCATGAGTTTAGGGGGCGGACACTGGGTCTGGTCGGCTTCGCTTCGGTATGGATTTATGGTGCTGTTTTTGGTCGCGGTGTTGTGGTTTAAAGGTGGCGCGGCTTTGCTTAAGGGCACATGGGCGCTTTTTTTGGCCCACTGGCGCTTTTGGGTGCTTGCGGGTGGCGTGGGCTTTGGCGGGTTTTACGCGCTCATTTGTTTTAGTGCTAAGAGTGCGCCAGGGTGGGTTATCGCCTCCACGTGGCAATTTACCGTGGTGGCAAGTTTGTTTGTCTTAATGCTTTTTGGCCAGCGTTTTCCTAAGCGTGTATGGTTTTTTTCCGCGCTTGTTTTTGTGGGCGTCTTGCTTGTGAACCTTTCCCATACCCAATCTATCACTGCCCAGACCCTTTTGCTTGGCGCACTCCCTGTGTTTATAGCGGCCTTTTGTTACCCCTTTGGCAATCAGCTTGTATGGGAAGCTTCGCGGGGAAAACATGCCCATTTGCCTCATATTTCCTCCCCGTTACTAGCCAACGCTTTTGTGAAAGTACTGGTGATGAGCATGGGGTCTTTTCCTTTGTGGGCGGTGCTTATTTTGAGTGTTCAGCCCCCGATGCCCAGTGGCGCGCAAGTGTTTCAAACAGCGCTAGTAGCGCTTTTTTCAGGGGTGGTGGCTACGAGTATTTTTCTTTTTGCGCGCTCTTTGGCTCACACCCCTAGTGAGCTAGCTGGGGTGGACGCTAGCCAGTCAAGTCAAGTGGTGTTTGCATTATTGGGGGGCATGGTGTTTTTGGACTCACCTTTGCCAAGCATGGTGGCTTTTGCAGGGCTTGGACTCATTGGCTTGGGGTTGTTTTGCTTTCTTTTTTTCCGTCAAAAAGTGGTTTAAAACCTTTATTTTTTGTATCTTTACATGTAAAGGAGGCTTATTGGGGAACGATGCGCAGTATCTCTCCTGTATCAGTGGAAAGGTACAAGTGTCCTTCGTGGTTTTGAATCACTTGACGAATCCGCAAGCCCAAAGACTCCAATAAGCGCTCTTCTTTGATAACTTTACCATTCTTGTTAAGGACAATGCGGTTGAGGTGCTGAAGTTTGAGTGCCCCTAAAAACAGATTGTCTCGCCATGCAGGAAAAGCATCCCCCGTGTAAACCAGTAAAGACCCCGGCGCAATGGAAGGGGTGTAGTGGTGTAAAGGCTGTTCTAACCCCTCTTTGTGCGTGCCCTCGCCGATGCTGATGGGAGCCCAGTACTCTTTGCCATAACTAATCGTCGGCCAGCCGTAGTTTTTGCCTGCTTCTACAAGGTTAATCTCATCGCCACCGCGTGGGCCGTGTTCGCTAGCATAAAGACGATGAGTGGTGGGGTCAAAGGCAAGCCCTTGGGGATTTCGATGGCCATAGGAGTAGATTTCTTTGAGGGCAAAAGGGTGGTCTATAAAAGGGTTATCTTCAGGAATCGTGCCATCTTGACGAAGCCGCACAATCGTCCCCGTGTGACTACGTAACTCTTGGGCCTCATCTCGCATGCCACGGTCACCGACGCTAAAATAAACATACCCTTTTTCATCAAAAGCAATGCGACTGCCAAAATGGCGCGACGTGCCAGAAGTGGAGTGGGTGATGAGCAAATCTTTCCATTGGGTGAGGATGTGGCCCTCTAGGGTGGCCCGCGCAAGGGTGGTGGCCCCTTGAAAATTGATGGATTTGACATAGGTAAAAAAGAGGGTGCTATCTTCTTGGAAGTGGGGCGAAATGGCAACATCCAACAAGCCTCCTTGCCCGCCATAAAGGGGCTCAAAAGGCATTCCAAACACAGGTTGCACAAGGGCGGTGCGGGTGTCTAGGAGTAGCATGTCTCCTTGGATTTGGGTGATAAAAAGGGTGTGCTCATCTACAAAAGCCATCCCCCAAGGGATGCCTTGAAGACCCGAAGCAATGCGTTCAACGCGATAGCCCATCCCCTCGCTTTGAGCGTCAAAAAGAGATGTTGCTTGCAAAAAAGAAAAAAGAAGGCAGAGTGCCAAGCATAAGCGCATCATGGTGACTCCTTGTAAGAAACATTATAACACGACCTTTTGCGTGGGTCAATGCAAAAGCAATCACAAGTCTATCTTGGGAGGGGTATGGATAGCTAAAGAAAAAGGATTACATGTAAGGAAAAAATCCTTACATGTAAACGTGTGTTAGAGGGCTTTGGTGATGAACGTATTCATGCGCTTAGTAAAGGCACTCACGTCTTCGATTTTCATGCCTTCTTGGAGTTTGGCTTGGTCGAGCAAGAGGTGCGCGATGTCGTTTAGGTAGAGATAGTCTTTAGACTCGGCCAGTTTTTGAACGATGCCGTGATCGGGGTTGATTTCCAAAATGGGCTTGACTTTGGGTAGGTTGTCTTGGCCCATTTGTTTGAGCATTTGCTGCATTTGAAAGTCGGGGTCGTTTTTGTCGTAGATGAGGCATGAAGCCGAGTCGCTCAGACGGCTAGAGATTTTCACCTCTTTGACTTCTTCTTTGAGCACTTCTTTCATCTTGACTAAAATCTCTTGGTACTTGCCCTCATCCGCCTTGGCTTTTTCTTTGTCTTCGGTGATTTCTTCGTCCACGTCAGAGTTGTTGACGGGTTTGATGGGGGTTTTGTCGTATTCGTTGACCATCGGCATAACGATGGCGTCCACCTCTTCATCAAGCAACAACACTTCGATGTCGTTTTTCTTGAAACTCTCGATGAGCGGCGAGTTTTTAAGCATGGCTTCGTTTTCGCCCGTGATGTAATAAATGCTTTTTTGCCCCTCTTTCATGGCCTCTTTATACTCTTTAAGGCTCACAAGACCTTCGCGTTTGCTGGATTTAAACAGCACAAGGTCTAAGATGGCATCGCGGTTAGCATAGTCAGCATACAAGCCCTCTTTGAGGACTTTGCCAAAGAGTTTGTAAAACTCAAGGTATTTGGCGTCGTCTTTGCCTTTGAGTTTTTTAAGCTCGCCTAGGATTTTTTTCACCGAGGCTTGTTTGATGGTTTCTAAGATGCGGTTTTGCTGTAGGATTTCACGGCTAACATTTAAAGGCAAGTCTTCTGCGTCGATGATACCGCGCACAAAACGCAAGTACATAGGCAAGAGTTCGCGCTCATCATCGGTGATGAACACGCGCTTGACGTACAGTTTTACGCCTGATTGAAAGTCTGCTCGAAAGAGGTCAAAAGGCGCGGTTGCAGGGACGTAAAAGAGAGTAGAGTACTCTAGGGTTCCCTCTGCTTTGGTGTGCGACCACAAGATAGGGTCGGTGCTATCATGGGAGAGTTGCTTGTAGAAATCTTTGTATTCGTCTTCTTTAATTTCATTTTTAGACAAACGCCACAGGGCGGAAGCTTTGTTGATTTGGACGTTTTTAACTTCAGTGGTGCCTTCTTCCTCTTCTTTTTCAGAAGGGGTGTACTCCTCTTTGTCCATAAAAATGCCAAAGGGAATGTGGTTGGAGTATTTTTTGACGATGCTCTCAAGGCGGTAAAACTCCAAAAACTCTTTTTCTTCTTCTTTGAGGGTCAGCGTGATGGTGGTGCCGTGGGTTTCTTTGGTGGTTGGGGTAATGTCGTAGCTGTCTCCCGCTTCACTTTCCCAGCAAAAAGCTTCTTCCGTGCCTGCTTTTTTGGAAACCACGCTAATCTTGGTGGCTACCATGAAGGCAGAGTAAAACCCAACGCCAAACTGTCCGATGAGGGTGGAGTCTTTTTTGGCATCCCCACTCAGGCGTTCTACAAAGGACTTGGTACCACTTCGGGCGATGGTGCCAAGATTCTCCACCAACTCTTCTTCGTTCATGCCGATGCCGGTGTCACTGATGGTGAGGGTGTTGGCCTCTTTGTTCGCAACGATGTCGATGCGCGGGACATAACTGAGTGTTTTGTACGACTCGTCCGTCAATGTCAAGTAGTTCAGTTTGTCAAGGGCATCGGAGGAGTTGGAGATGAGTTCGCGGAGGAAAATCTCTTTGTTGGAGTACAAAGAATGAATCATCAGATGCAAAAGCTGACTGACCTCGGTTTGAAATTGATGTTTGGACATAGTGCTCCTTTTACATGTAAATTTTTAGTGTAATTTTATCACAATTAGTTTAATCAATCAAGGAAGTTTAGCTTCATTGACTAAAGAATATAGATTAATTATCGGAAAGGTTAGGAGGTAAACAGCAGTTCGGTCAACTTATATCCGCCTCCTGCGGCAAGAACCGTGCCTAAAAGATTGAGCCCCATATTGCTAATGCCAAGAAGTAGTGAACCTCCTTGAAAAAGCCAAAATGTTTCCATTGCAAAAGTGGAATAGGTGGTAAGAGCGCCTAAAAATCCTGTGGTGAGAAAAGATTTCAAAGGTAAAGAAAACCATGTAGTGTGCATAAAAAAAGCAAAACACGCCCCCAAAAGAAAGCTCCCCGCGAGGTTTACTCCCAAAGTTCCCAAAGGGAGAGAATGGGGCAGGGTGTGGTTAATGAGTCCATTCAAGTAAGCCCGTGCTATGGCGCCAAGAAACCCGCCACTACCGATGGCTAGAAGGGTTTGCCAACTCATCGGCGAGGGCCTTTTCCATGGCGAATCTAAGGTTTTCGTACCAGTTTGCATCGGCACTTGGGTCAATGGTTTCCAAAAAAGTAATACGCACTGTTCCGCTGCGTGCTTCAAAATGTTGAGAATCCAAAATGCGACGGGTTCCTGTGATGATGGCAGGTTGGACTTTTAAATTTAACTTTTCAGCCAAAGCTTTAGCACCCTCTTGGAATTTTAAAAGGGATTCTCCTTTTCCCCGTGTGCCTTCGGGAAAAATAGCAATAACCCGTCCTTCTTCGATGCGTTCTTTGGCTAATTTTAAAAGCTTAACCATAGAGCGACGATCGCTGCGATCAATGGAAATCATTTTTGGTGGGTGCATAATATGCCCAAAAACAGGAATGTTTTCAATCTCTTTTTTTGCCACCCAGCAAGGATCTGCGGGATGTAAGGCTTCCATGGCAACAATGTCAAGTAAACTCTGGTGGTTCATGACAAGAAGTTTGGCCTCAGGGTCAACGGTTCCTTTTTGAATCAAAGTGTACCCCAGGAAAAAAGATTGTAATTTTGCCCATGTTTTTCGAATGCGACGATGGTGGGTGTTAAATAAATACATTAGCGCAATAGTGATGGGAATGCTGATAGAGAGTTCTACTAATGCCCAGACGGCTCTAATCTTTGCGAACATGTTCCTCCTTTACCCAGCCAATTTTGCCAGTTGGAAGCAGTATTTTAAGATATTCTTCCCGCTTTCCCAGCTGCTCTACTTGCAAGGGTGCGTCAGTGGTGAAAAAAATAGTAGATTTTTCTGTAGGGATGATGCGCACGCGTGTGTCGGCTTTAAGGGTGATATGGCTAAAAGGAGATTGAGAATATGCATAATATCCGCAAAGAAGCAACCCCAGTATTAGATAAATTATTTTGCGGCGAAAGGCGTAGAGCAACAAAAACAGTGCCGCAATGATGAGTATCGAGGCGTTTTTGTAGATTTGAAAAGGGCTTTCTTTGGGATTGAGACCAATTTGTGTGCTTACATCCCCTTCGTCAAGAACCACAGGAAGCGTTACGCGTTCAAAACGGTTGCTTTGTGCATCAAAATAAGTAAAATCTATGGTATTTTTGTGTTCTTCAAAAATCGCAAAATAAAAAACCTTGCTTTCGGGGTAATTTTCAGAAAAGGAGTCAGCACCCCCTTTTGAGATTCCTTGAAGAGAAAAATCTTCCAAGTTTGCCAAGAGTCCTTCTAGCTCAATAACCATGATTAAATGTTGGGCATCGAATCGACTCGTTTTAAAGCGCTTTACATGTAAAGATTCGGCAACGACGCCTGAAAAAAGTGCGTTGTGGTTTAGGATTACCACGTTGAGCGCTTTGGGAAATAAAATATCTGTTTCAATGGTGATACCCTCATCCAAAAGCGAGAGAGTTGTACGCGGCAGCTGTGCATTTTGTCGGTTTGCTTTTAAGTAAAAAGTATTGCGAAAAACATTTTCACTCTCACGCACCCAAGGGGATTGGGGATTTAGTACTACGACCGAATCGCTGTGAGAAAACTCGGTTTCAAGTTCCTTATAATCATCTCTTGCCACAATCGCTTTGAGGGTAAATGCAAAAATCTGATTACGGTAAACCCGTTCAGGTGGAGGATCATGAGAGAGAAACAAGGATTTGGCAAATCCTTGAAGTGGGATAGTGTCGGATGTGGCGGCAAGTGTGCGCACTTCGCCGGCGTTGGGATTTTGGTCATACATAGAGGGCTCAAGCCCCTCTTGCGCAACCGCACCTGTAATAAAAAACAAAATCCCAACAAGGTGGCGCAAATAACCCATGATACTAGGCAACAAACCCTTCTAGCATGGCCCTGCCATCTTTGGAGCCAAGAAGCGCTTCAATGGCCCGTTCCGGGTGTGGCATGAGGCCAAAAACATTTTTGGCTTCATTACAAATTCCTGCAATGTTGGCAACAGAACCATTAGGGTTTTGCGGGTTTCCTTGAGCATCACAATAGGTCAAAAGAATTTGATTATTCGCACGAAGAGAAGTTAGTCCTGCCTCATCAATAAAATAATTTCCCTCGCCGTGTGCGATGGGAATATTAATGATTTGACCAGAGGTGAGGTGGCGCAAAAATTGATTAGTACTGTTTTCCACTTTTAGATGGTGGTACTTTGAGACAAAATGCACATTGGCATTGCGTTTCATCGCACCTGGCAATAAGCCCATTTCCAAAAGCATTTGAAAGCCATTGCAAATACCAAGTACGTAACCGCCTTTTTTGGCATGAGATTGAACCTCTTTCATGATCGGTGAAAATTTAGCAATCGCAGCACTACGCAAATAGTCCCCATAACTAAAGCCTCCAGGAAGGACAACCAAATCAACCTCTTGGGGTAAACGCTCTTCTTTGTGCCACACAAGCTCCACTTCCTGACCTAAAGTCTCGTAAGCATGCTTGGTGTCAACCTCGCAGTTGGTACCAGGAAAGACAACAACAGCTACTTTCATGCCAGCTCGATTGTGTAATCTTCGATAACGGTGTTGGCTAGCAGTTCCTCGCACATTTTTGTGACCTCTTCTTTGGCTGCTTCGGCATCAGTGCCAGCAACGTCTAAAAGAATCTGTTTGCCAATGCGCACATCGTTGACACTGTTAAAACCAAGCGAGCCAAGGGCGTGGTGGACTGCTTTTCCCTGAGGGTCAAGGACGCCATTTTTTAACTGTACGTTTACGATAACTTTCATGAATGTTTTCCTTATTGGGCTAAAATGCGTTTTAAAACTTCTTCGTAGGCAACTTTTACGTCACCTAGGCCTTGACGAAAGCGGTCTTTGTCTAGCTTTTCTTTGGTGGCAGTATCCCAAAATCGACAGCTATCGGGGCTAATTTCATCGGCCAATAAAATAGTCCCATCTTTGTCAATGCCAAATTCTACTTTAAAATCAACAAGCGTAAGGTTTCGTCCAGCAAAAAAGCTTTTTAAAATCCTGTTAATTTCTCTTCCAAGGCGGCGCAACTCTTCGAGGTCGGATTCACTTTTAACAAGACCAAGAACCAAGCAATGCTCATCATTAATCAGTGGATCACCAAGGGCATCGTCTTTGTAATAAAATTCCACTAATGGAAAAGGGAGCTCTGCTCCCTCGTTTAGGCCTAAGCGTTTTACGAGCGAACCTGTTGCCACATTGCGCACAACGACTTCAATGGGGATAATGCGACAGACTTTTACCAACTGGTGTGTGTCATCAAGGGTCTTAACAAGGTGTGTCGCGATGCCTTTTTCTTCAAGGATGCGGAAAAGTTGCGTGCTGATTTTGTTGTTTAAGGCTCCCTTGCCTGCTTCACTGCCTCTTTTTTCTGCATTAAAGGCAGTAAGGTCGTCTTTGAATTCTGCGATCAGCAACTGCTCATCAGAGGTTTTATAAAGGCGTTTTCCTTTGCCTTCATAAAGCAACGCGTGTTTTTCCACGGGGTCTCCTTAGTGTTTGGGTTTTGTGATTGAGAGCACTTTGACAATGTCAACAGCGCTTTTAAGTTGAATGTCTCCATAGAGCTGTTTGGCAGAGATGACGGACTCGTCCGTTTTTTTCTTTGGCGCCATTTTTTGCTCAGCCGCTAATTTTTCAAGTTCACTGGTAAGGTGAAGTTTGAGATCATTTTCTTTAATGGAGTAATCTGTTTCAGGGGCTGGTACGTTACCTGGATGAACGATAATGTCGGGCGTTACACCCACGGCTTGAATGGTGCGACCGCTGGGAAGGTAGTAGCGTGCAATGGTAAGGCGTAAAGCCTCTTCGTTTCCGACGGGCAAAATAACCTGAACGCTTCCTTTTCCAAAGGTTTTTTCACCCACAACAATGGCGCGTTTGTGGTCTTGGAGTGCCCCGCCTACAATTTCGCTTGCACTCGCACTTCCTCCATTGAGCAATACAACCATGGGCACATTGGTGATGGTGGTGCGCTTGCTAGCGGTGTAATCTTGGTCTTCTCCCTTGACGCGGCCTTTTTGAGAGACAATAATACCCTCGCTAACAAAAAGATCCGTCAGATTAACGGCTTGGTCGAGTAAGCCACCAGGATTGTTGCGCAGGTCCATAATAATACCATTGACACTTCGGTGTTTTGAGAGGGCTTCTTTGGTTTTTTCGACAACA
Organism: Sulfurospirillum tamanense; assembly: GCF_016937535.1. NCBI lineage: Bacteria > Pseudomonadati > Campylobacterota > Epsilonproteobacteria > Campylobacterales > Sulfurospirillaceae > Sulfurospirillum > Sulfurospirillum tamanense. The sequence goes on from NZ_JAFHKK010000010.1 coordinate 27,525, forward strand.
TTCTTATCAAAGCTTGTGATGCGAAGGTAGAGAAGGTTCTCGTTTTCAAAAGTTTTAGTGTAAACAGAGTTTATTTTAATAATATCGCGGGTGATTTTGAAAGTTAAAGGCTTCGCTTCGCCTTCACGAACGATAGTTAGAACAATGTCTGTTTGAGGTTTCCCTCGCATAAGGCCTACGGCTTCGTCAATAGTCATGTTTAAGGTGGATTGTTCATCGATGCGTAGCACAATGTCGCCAGACTTTAGGCCGGCCTTGTCTGCTGGAGTGTCTTCGATAGGAGCGATGACTGTCAGAGCTCCGTCTCGCATCCCAACGGTAATGCCCAGTCCTCCGAACTCACCATCGGTTTGAACTTTCATATCTTTGAATTTTTTTTGGTCCAAAAAGCCAGAATGGGCATCAAGGTTGCTCAAAAGCCCTTCGATAGATTTGGTGATAATTTCATTAAAAGTTATGTCGTCTACATAGTATTGTTCAACTGTTCCTAATACTTTAGTGAATTTTGCTAATGCACTCAGTCTGCTCTCTTCAGAAACACCTGTCTGGGCATTAAGATTAGTAGAAAGTGCAAAGGTTGCCCCTATGAGCGTTGCGACAAAGCCAAGTGTCATTAATCGTGTCTTTTTCATCCGAATATACTCCCCAGGGTTATAAATCCCTGATTGTAGTCAATATTGCCTAAAAAAAGGCTAAACCAAGAGCTCTTTTCTTATTCAAAAGACCTCTTGGTTAGCGAACGCAAGGAATAATTCCTAATGATAATTTATAAAGATAGTTGACAATACTAGACTAAAGGTTGTATACTTATTCTTATAAATACAGATAAGGAGAATAACAATGAATCAGCTTTTTGAAACCCTAACACATCAAATGACACAAGCACTTGAAAGTGCTATAAGCTTGGCCTTGCACAGCAAAAACAGTGAGGCCACACCTTTACATGTACTCTGGGGTTTGGTGACTAACTCAGAATCCATCCTCTCGCAGGTTTTGCGAAAAATGAACGTGGATAAAGCGGCCTTAGAACTTGAGGTAAAGAGCCATGTGGACAAACTCCCTAAAAGCAGTAGCGTCACCAAGGAGAGCATCAAGCTAGGGCGCGAGCTTGTGGAGTCGTTGCAAGAGGCCCAAGGGCTCATGACAAAACAAGGTGACACGTTTTTGGCAGTGGATACGTGGTTGTTGTCTAATGCCAGCAAGGCTCCACTAAAGGGCATTTTAGAAAAATACCTTGACATGATGGAATTTAAAAAATCCCTCGAAGCCTTGCGTGGCGGGAAAAAAATCACCAAACAAACAGGAGATGACACGCTTGAAGCACTGGGCAAATACGGCATCGATTTAACGCAAAAAGCCAAAAACCATGAACTTGACCCTGTGATTGGACGGGATGAAGAGATTCATCGCATGATGCAGATTTTGATTCGTAAGACGAAAAATAACCCCATTTTACTAGGCGAACCAGGCACTGGAAAAACGGCGATTGTAGAGGGCTTGGCCCAACGCATTGTGGAGGGAAATGTCCCCCTTTCGTTGCAAAACCGCCAAGTGGTGACGCTAGATATGAGCGCGCTCATTGCGGGGGCAAAGTACCGAGGTGAGTTTGAAGACCGCCTCAAAGCGGTGATTGATGAAGTCAAGCAAGATGGCAATATTATTTTGTTTATTGATGAAATCCATACCATTATTGGTGCGGGTGCGAGTGAGGGAAGCATGGACGCGGCCAACATCCTCAAACCTGCCCTTGCCAGGGGCGAACTGCACACGGTGGGGGCAACCACGCTAAAAGAGTACCGCAAATATTTTGAAAAAGATGCGGCACTGCAACGGCGTTTTCAGCCCATCCAAGTGGGTGAGCCTAGCATTAACGAAGCGTTGCAGATTTTGCGGGGCATTAAAGAACGTCTTGAAGCCCACCACAACGTGAGCATCTTAGACAGCGCTCTTGTAGCGGCCGCGCGCCTTTCGGATCGCTACATTACCGACCGTTTTTTGCCCGATAAAGCCATCGACCTCATCGACGAAGCGGCGGCGGAACTCAAGATGCAGATTGAAAGCGAACCCGCGGAACTAAGCCGTGTTAAGCGTCTTATTTCTGCTTTACATGTAGAGAAAGAAGCACTCAAGATGGAAAAGAGTGCTAAAAACGAAGAGCGCTTACGGGTGATTGAAAAAGAGTTGGCTGATGCCAATGAAAAACGCCAAGCCCTTGAGAGCCAGTTTGAAAACGAACAACAGGTATTTACGGAACTCTCTTCCATTAAAAGCGATATTGACAGCTTGCGCAAGGAAGCGGAGCTAGCCAAGCGTAACAGCGATTTTAACAAGGCCGCGGAGATTGAGTATGGCAAAATCCCTGCTCTTTTTGAGGATGAAAAAAACCTTAATGCCCGTTGGGCGAAGATGCAAGAAGAGGGCACGCTGCTTAAAAACTTTGTAGATGAAGAGATGATAGCGGCCATCGTAAGTAAGTGGACGGGGATTCCTGTGAGTAAAATGCTCACCACGGAAAAAGAGAAAATCTTGGCTATTGAGAGCCATTTGGAACAAACGGTGGTGGGGCAAGAAGAGGCTATTCATGCGGTGGCGCGCGCCATTAAGCGCAGTAAGGCAGGGCTTTCTGAGAGCAATAAGCCCATTGGAAGCTTTTTGTTTTTGGGGCCAACGGGCGTGGGAAAAACCCAAACCGCTAAAGCCTTGGCGAAGTTTTTGTTTGATGAAGAGCGCGCGTTGGTGCGCTTTGACATGAGCGAATACATGGAAAAACATGCTGTTAGCCGCCTAGTCGGTGCGCCTCCAGGGTATGTGGGCTACGACGAAGGTGGTCAGCTTACCGAAGCAGTACGCCGCAAACCTTACAGCGTGTTGCTCTTTGATGAGATTGAAAAAGCCCATCCGGATGTCTTTAATATCCTCCTTCAAGTCTTGGATGATGGGCGTTTGACGGACAACAAGGGTGTAACGGTGGATTTTAAAAATACCATCATTATTTTGACTTCTAACATTGCCAGCGGCAAAATCATGGAAGTGGAAAAAGAACAGCGCCGTGACGCGGTGATGGGAGAGTTGAAGTTACACTTTAAGCCCGAGTTTTTAAACCGCCTAGATGACATTGTGATTTTCAATCCTTTAGGCAAAACCCAACTGCGCGCCATTGTCTCCATCATGTTTGAAGAGGTGCGCAAGAAATTAGCCGCCATGTCCATCGAAGCGACCTTAGAAGAATCCGCCAAAGAGATGATTGGTGAAGCAGGGTTTGACCCCGTGTATGGCGCAAGACCCCTTAAACGCGCGTTGTATGAGCTGGTGGAAGATACCTTGGCACAGATGCTTTTAGAAGAGCGTATTAAAGAGGGCGACACTTTGCGCATTGGCGCCAAAGAGGGAGAAATTTTTATCGAAAAAATCTAATTTTTCACGCATGACTCACGATTTTTTGTTACACTTTTTTAAAAAAAGGAGGTGGGTTGTGCGTGGTTTTTTTCTTTTCTTTGTGGTCTTTTTTTTGGCAGGTTGTGGACCAAAATACATGGTACAAAAAGAGTACGCCATTGGCCAAGGTCAAGAGGCTTGTGTTGCCCAGTGTCAAGTGCGTCAAGAGTCCTGCGTGTTGGGTTGTCAAGAGCGCCTTGAGGCGTGTCAAGCACATGCAAGCGAACGCGCACGAGATCGCTTTTATGAAGCTTCAAAACAATTCAAACAAGATGAAGCACACTATCAGCTTCAGTGGAGAAGCTATCGCGAAAACAGAATCGCTTACGACTATCTTGCTTCCCAGCTTCATAATGATTACCGTTTTTTCACCCTTACATGTAAAGATAAGAAAGATGCCTATGCTTGCGCCAGAGCCAAAGAGCTGGCTGTTTTTCAAAAAAACCTAGTGCGTCAAGAACCTCTCGCCCCTTTAACCCCTCTGGCCCCAAATTTAGCACAGATTCTTGAGCAAGAAGTAGCAGGGTGTGATAAGAGTTGCGGCTGTTCAGAAGGGTTTGATGGATGTTTTGTGGCGTGTGGTGGGAGTGTGGTGCTGCAGTCTATATGTGTTGAGCGGTGTAATTAGCAATTATACAAATAGAGTGATGAAAAATATTGACAATCATCGCTTAACTTTAGTATAATTATGTCAAGTTTAATAAGTAAAATTATTGAACTATACTCAAATACTTCCAAAAGGAGGAGCCTATGAAGTCCATTAGTCGTTATGACCCATTTCGTGATTTAAGGGAGTTGGAAAAGCGCTTTTTTACTTTGGCGCATACTCCAGAAGAGCGAAATAACATTTCAAGCTTTGCCCCCACTGTTAATACGCGAGAAGATGAGGATGCGTATTATGTAGAGGTGGATTTGCCTGGGGTGAAAAAGGAAGACATTCATGTGGATGTAAATAAAGAGAGCCTTACTATTTCGGGAGAGCGAAAATGTAGTGAAGAGGTCAAAGAAGAACATTATTATAAAGTGGAAAGCTTTTTTGGTAAATTTCAACGCACGTTTACCTTGCCAGAAAATGTAGACACCGAAGCCATCGGCGCAAAATGCGAAAATGGTGTTTTGGAAGTACGAATTCCAAAAATTGCTCCCAAAGAAGCTAAAAAAATCGAAATTTTATAAAATGTAACATGAGGTGGCCTAATGCTGCCTCATGTATCACTTCTTTTTCTCAAGTAAAGCACATTCCTTTTGCTAAGGGTTTTATACACTCTTTTTTCTGTAAGCCGATATTGGAATCACAACAAAAAAGGAGTAACCCATGAATATCAACACACTTATTGCTGGTAATTTTTTTAAATACAACCACCTTTCTGTTTCAGGAAAAGGGAATGCCGCGGGTGAAGCAGGGGCTACTAAAGGGTTTTCTTTTGAAATGTCTCGGGTAGATTTTTCATTCCAAAGCTACGTGGGTAGTTTTTCTAACAATATTCAGCCACCTCAAAGTCTGTCAGATTTTATTGATTATGATGCTATTGGTTATCAAGGGAAGCCTGTTGAGGCGTTATCGCAACAAGAAGCCAAAGAGCTTGTCTCGGATGATGGCTTTTTTGGCGTAGCGCAAACGGCTAATCGCATTGCAGGGTTTGTTATTAGCGGTGCGGGTGATGATTTAGAGAAGCTTCAAGAGGGTAGAAAGGGGGTGCTTCAAGGGTTTGAGGAAGCAGAAGCTATTTGGGGCCAAAAACTTTTTGATATTAGCTATAACACGCTAGCTAAAGCGCTAGAAACTATTGATGCGCGCATTGCTGAACTTGGAGGTTCGGTGTTAAACACACAAGCCTAGAGACTTAATGCCTTTTTTATTTTTACTTCTTTTGTCGCTCTTGTTTTATTAAGAGGAGACTCTCTCTTTGTAAGCTAAGAGGGTCGGGCTGCTAAATAAAGCGATTCTTCTTGGCGTATTCAAGGGTTCTTATGCCACTTTTAAGTAAATTCACAGTAAAATCCTAACCTTAAATTATCTTAAAAAAAGGAATGGCATGAAACGTACATACCAGCCACACAATACGCCACGTAAGCGAACGCACGGGTTTCTTACGCGGATGAAAACCAAAAATGGTCGTCGACTCATTAATGCGCGTCGCGCAAAAGGTAGAAAAAAATTGGCCGCCTAAGGACTTACGACTCCCTTAGACACTCACGGGAGTTTGCCCTTGGATACAATCAGGGTAAGAAATGGCACTGTGATTGTGCCGTGATCTTTTACAAAGCATCGTCAAAGAAAAACGTAGGATTTACCGCTAGTAAAAAAGTGGGCAACGCAGTGCAGCGCAATTTTTGCAAACGCCGTCTGCGCGCTGTTTTCTTGGAGCTTCAAGACAGCGTGGTGGATGGCAGTTATATTTTTGTAGCCAAGGCTCAGATTCATACACTTACACACGCAGAGTGTGTTCGAAGTATGCGCTGGGCGTTGCGAAAGCTTGGATGCCTTCATTCATGAAAACATTTGCGCTGTGGTTGATTGCTTTTTATCAAAAAGTTTTAACACTCGCTAGCTTTGGAAGTTGCAGGTATTATCCTACGTGTTCTGAATATGCCAAATGGCAGGTGATGCACAATCGTCTTTTGTTTGGTTTGGGGGCAAGTCTGTTGCGAATACTGCGCTGCAACCAACTGTTTCCTGGCGGGATTGACTACCCAGTAGTATTGAAACGGTTTCATCCGTATTCGATGATCCAACCCTTTACATGTAAAACAATTCATGTAAAATTTTGGTTCATTCCCAAAGGCCCTCACCACTATTATGTGATTAAATCATTTGCTTGCAGTAAATCTAACTAAGGAATTTTTGTGATAGATAAATTAAGCACGCAACACCGAGTTCTCATTGCAACCGTCCTCTCCTTCGCTTTTTTTGTCGGCTACGACTACTTTTTTATCCCCAAAAATGTACCAACACAAACCGAAGCAACCACAAGCGTTACGCAAACCTCTGCGCCACAGACACCAGCTCCTTCATCTAGCGTGAGTCAAACAGCGCCTAGTCCATCAATGTCTAGCGCGTCTTTGGACTCGGAATATATTGCCACAGTCAGGGGTGAGCATTTTGAGCTAAAAATTGACCGCCTAGGGCGCATTGCAAAATATTATCTTAATGATGCGAAATTTAAAAACGAAGACACCTCACGTCTTCAACTGATTGACGAGAGTTTTGAGCCAAAGCCTCTTGAAGTGCGCTTTAAAGAAACCTCTGTTAACAATGAGGCATTTGCAGTAGACTATACGGTCGATAATGCACAGCTTGTGGTAGAGAGTGGTCCAAAAACCCTTGTGTTGACCCAAGTGCTTGAAGCAACGACCCTTACAAAAAAACTCACCTTTTACCCCGAGGGACACTACGAAGTAGCCATCGAACTGAGTGCGCCGCAAGAGTTTTTTATTACACCTGGTTTTCGCCCTAATGTCATTGCTGACAATTTTACATTCCACGGCGTCTTGATTAAAGAAGCAGATGAAACAATTACAGTTATTGGCGATGGGGATGCTAAGGGGGATGAGCGATTTATTGATGCCCCTATGGTGGCTGCAGTAGATCGCTACTACACAACCTTGTTGTACGATTTTAACGAGGGATTTGATGTTGTTGTTTCAACCGATAAAGACAAAAATCCCATTCTTTTCATTAAGGGTAAACCTACGATGAGCTTTAGCGGCTATGTTGGCCCTAAAGATTACGAGATTTTAAACGGTATTGATGCACGCTTAACGGATGCTATTGAGTATGGATGGTTCACGTTCATTGCTAAGCCCCTCTTTTTGTTTTTGAGCTATTTGTACGGACTTTTTGGAAACTGGGGTTGGGCGATTGTAGCCATGACAATCCTTATCCGTTTGGTGCTTTACCCACTGACGTATAAAGGCATGGTTTCCATGAACAAGCTCAAGGAGCTTGCGCCGAAAGTTAAAGAACTTCAAGCAAAATACAAAGGTGAGCCCCAAAAGCTAAATACGCACATGATGGAGTTGTATAAAAAACACGGTGCCAATCCCATGGGGGGATGTTTGCCGATTTTGATGCAAATTCCGATTTTCTTTGCTATCTACCGCGTTCTTTCAAATGCGATTGAGCTCAAAGGTGCTCCTTGGATTTTGTGGGTAGAAGATCTTGCTGTTATGGATCCTTATTTTGTTTTGCCTATTCTTATGGGTGCAACGATGTTTTTACACCAGCGGATTACCCCGACAAACTTTACTGATCCAATGCAAGAAAAAATTATGAAATTCTTGCCACTAATCTTTACCTTTTTCTTTGTTACTTTCCCTGCAGGTTTAACGCTGTATTGGTTTGTAAATAATCTCTTTTCTATCGCACAACAGTATTATGTTAACCATTTGTTTGCGAAGAAGAAAGAAGAGCAAAAAGCACTAAAAGAAGAGAAAAAATGAGAGTAGAAGCCGACACCCTTCAAGAAGCGTTTTCAAAGGCTGCAGCCGAGCTTTCGTGTTCGGTAACGAAGTTAGATATTCAGGTGATTCAGCATCCGCGTGCTGGACTTTTTGGTATGTTTAAAAAACCAGCGATTATTGAGGCTTTTCGTGAAGGAGAGCTACGCCAAGAAGCTCCTGTTGCGATTAAAGAGACCGTGTCAAAAACCCAAGAGGAGAATGCACCCTCTGCTGCTTCTTGGCAAAAAAATCAAGAAGAACCAAGGCTTCGTCCAAAAAAAAGTCGCTCACGGCGTAAAAAAGAGACATCCAGCGAAGAAGTTTTGCCAGAAACTTCTGAAGAAATTCCATTGGAGCAAAAGCTCGCAGTAGTTAAAAAAGAAGAAGTCAAAGAAGAAACGGTGCCTTATCAATCAAAACAACGCAACCATGCTGTTGTGGGTGAGGTGTTGGGTGCTATCAATGCTGGAATCTGCGAACTTGTGGAAAACAGTTGTTTTGCCATTGAGGTTGTAAAAGTTGAAGCCCATGATGACCAAACCGTCTTAATTGAAATTAACGGTGAAGACGCGGCGTTGTTGATTGGCAAAGAAGGGTACCGCTATAAGGCATTTTCTTACTTATTGTACAACTGGATAAACATGAAATATGGCCTCGGAATTCGCTTGGAGATTGCCCAATTTTTGCACAACCAAGAAGAGATGATTGAAAATTACTTAGCCCCCGTGGTTGAGCGCATCGAATCCCAAGGGCGTGGACAAACCAAACCCCTTGATGGCGTCTTGATAAAAATCGCTTTAGAAAAACTTCGCGCCCGTTTTCCTGAGAAATACGTGGGCATTAAAACAGGCCGCGAAGGGCGAAAATTTGTCGTTGTGAACGACTTTAATCGGAAAAGCCTATAAAAACCATTGCTGCCATTGCCACTGCCCATGGCATTGGCTCTATTGCTATTGTTCGCTTAAGCGGGCCAGAGGCGCTGCCTTTGGCTTGCTCCTTGACACGAAAATCCTCTTTTTCCCCACGCCACGCCACCCTTTCTTCCTTGTTTGATGCCACAGGAGCGCTTATTGATGAAGCACTGATTGTCTATTTCCAAGCGCCTAAGAGTTTTACGGGCGAAGAGGTGGTGGAGTTTCAATGCCATGGGGGCATGATGGTGGCAAGCATGGTGTTAGAAGCGCTTCTTGCCAAGGGTGCGCGTCTTGCGACCCCTGGGGAGTTTTCAAAACGGGCTTTTTTAAATGGCCGTATTGACCTTGCCGAAGCCGAAGCCATTGCTAAGCTCATCGAAGCTAAAAGTGAAGAAGCTGCCAAAATCCTCGCCCGTCAAATGAAAGGGGAGCTAAGCCGTTTTGTGAATGAAGCCAGAGAGTCTTTATTGGAAATCTTGGCGTACGTGGAAGTCTCCATCGACTACGCTGAGGAAGATTTGCCTGAAGATTTGATACGCCAAATGGAAGTAAAACTCACCGCACTAGAGCAGCGCTTAGGCGAGGTTGTGGCGGTGAGCGAACAGCGCAAAGGGTTGATGCAGGGCTTCAAAGTCGCAATTGTTGGTAAGCCAAACGTGGGCAAGAGCTCTTTATTAAATGGCCTTTTGCACTACGACCGTGCGATTATTAGCGATGTTGCGGGCACCACGCGCGACACCATCGAAGAAGAGATGCGCATCGGCACCCATCTTATCAAAATCGTAGACACCGCAGGCATTCGCCATACGGAAGAAAAAGTCGAGCAAATCGGTATAGCCCGTTCCAAAAAAGCCATCGAGGAAGCCGATGTTGTGTTGGCTTTGTTTGATGCAAGCCGTCCAAAAGATACGGAAGATAGGGAAATTTTAGACCTTTTGGAAACTTATGCTTCATCAAAACATGTGATACCGCTTCTGAATAAAACAGACCTACCAAAGGTGTTTGAGGGTTTGGAAAATGCCTTACATGTAAGCACCCTTTCGAGCCTTTCATGCGTTGTGGATACCCTTAGGGAGCACTTAGACACAAAGCGTATGGATGAGGGAATGTTGCTCACTTCAACCCGTCAAATTGCCTCAGTGCGCAAAGCCCATGAAGCCATCACGGAGGCGAAACCGCGTCTTGAAGAGGCAGAGCTTGAACTGTTTGCCTTCCATCTCAACGAAGCCATCGGTGCACTGGGCGCTATTACACGGCCTTATGGGGTGGATGAAATGCTCGATAAGATGTTTGGCACCTTTTGCCTTGGCAAATAATTAGGGTTTTGCTTCACCCTTTTTAAAGACGTGCTTATCCACAATGGGTACCCCAAAACTAACGCTTTGACCCATTGGGATAAAGTCTCTCTTGCGGGTGATTCAAAACCCTCATGATAAAATGCAAAAGCGTCCTTAACAAGTCCATAAGTGCAATTTGAGTACACTCACTAAAAAATTTCCCAAGGGTGATTCGGATGGAAAATATTAACGATGTCTTAAAGTCCCATAAGTTAACGCAAGAGGATTATCAAAACATCCTCTCGATTCTTGGAAGAGAGCCAAACTTGCTTGAGATTGGCGTGTTTTCTGCCATGTGGAGCGAACACTGCTCTTACAAATCCAGTAAAAAATACCTCAATGGTTTTCCTACTAAAGCCCCATGGGTCATCCAAGGCCCTGGCGAAAATGCTGGCGTCATCGACGTAGGTGATGGCATGGCGGCGGTCTTTAAGATGGAAAGCCATAATCACCCCAGTTTCATTGAGCCTTACCAAGGCGCGGCAACGGGCGTGGGCGGTATTTTGCGCGACGTGTTTACCATGGGCGCGCGTCCTGTGGCCAACCTTAACGCGTTGCGATTTGGCGAAGTAGAAGGGCCTGGCGCGGTTGCCAAGCACCAACGTTACCTTGTACGTGGCGTGGTTGCGGGGATTGGGGATTATGGCAACTGCATGGGTGTGCCAACTGTGGGTGGTGAAACTTCTTTTGACAAATGTTACAACGGCAACATTTTAGTCAATGCCTTTACCTTGGGTCTTTGCAAAACCGATGAGATTTTTTACGGACGAGCTGAGGGCATTGGCAATCCGGTGATTTACGTGGGCAGCAAAACAGGACGTGATGGCCTAGGCGGCGCGGTGATGGCAAGTGATAGCTTTACCGAAGAGAACAAATCCTTGCGCCCCACCGTGCAAGTGGGTGATCCTTTTGCGGAAAAACTTTTGCTTGAAGCGTGTATGGAACTGTTTAAACAAGACTACATCGTAGGCATTCAAGACATGGGCGCGGCAGGGCTGACGTCAAGCTCTTTTGAGATGGCAGGCCGTACCGGAAGCGGGATGAAGATGGACCTCTCTAGGGTACCCGCACGTGAAGAGGGCATGATACCTTATGAGTTCATGCTGAGTGAATCCCAAGAACGCATGCTGATTTGTGCTAAAAAAGGGATGGAAGAGAAGGTGCTTGAGATCTTCCGCAAGTGGGATTTGGATGCAGAAGTCATCGGTGAAGTGACAGACACAGGCCATATGGAGCTGTTTTGGCACGGGGAAAAAGTGGCTGACATCCCTGTGCAACCTGTGAGTGAACAAGCCCCTGTACTTGACCGTCCCGTGAAGCGCCCTGCGTATCTTGATGAAATCGTAGGTGTTGGGATTGATGATTATGAGCCTATCTCTAACCAAAAAGCCTTTGAATCACTCATTTCAAGCCTAGAAGTAGTAGATAAATCGTGGATTTTTGAGCAGTACGATTCCATGGTGCAAACCAATACCGCCAAGGGTCCGGGCAGTTTGGATGCGAGTGTCATTCGCATCAAAGAAAACGGCAAAGCCCTTGCCATGAGCAGTGATTGTAATCCGCGCTATAACTTCATCGACCCCAAAGGGGGTGCAGCAGCTGCAGTGATGGAGAGCGGGCGAAATGTGGCTATGAGTGGGGCGCGACCCTTGGCGATTACCGATTGTCTAAATTATGGTAACCCTGAAAACCCAGAAGTGATGTGGCAATTTGCCCAAGGGTGCTATGGCATCAAAGAAGCGTGCGCGGCGCTTAACACGCCTGTTGTTAGTGGTAACGTCTCTCTTTACAATGAAACCAACAGCGTGGGTGTTTACCCCACCCCTTCCATTGCCATGGTGGGACTTAATGACGACGCGATGCGCATTTTGCCCTCATCGTTTGCAAAAGAGGGCAACAGCGTGTACCTTCTCGGCGAGACGGCGCATGAGTTTGGTGGCAGTTTATATATGAAGGTTTTGTTTGACAAGGTGCGTGGGGTGTTGCCTGCGATTGATTATGCTAAAGAACTTGCTTTGTGGGAACTTGTGATTGAAGCCAATAAAGCAGGGATGCTAGCGTGCGCAAAAGATGTCAATGTGGGTGGCGTGGCGATTGCCCTTGCTAAAATGGCGGCAGTTTCAGGGCAGGGCATCAAAGCTTCTGTGGAAGCAAAAGACCCTCGGGATATCTTTAGTGAAAGTTTTTCACGGGCTATCGTGGAAGTGGCGGATGAAAAAGGCTTTTTAGCCATGGCGGAAAAACTTGGTGTAAAAGCTGAGAAAATCGGCGTTGTGGGCGGAGAAGCCTTTACATGTAACGATGTTTCCATGGAGCTCTCGCAAGTGCAAGAGATTTATTTTAATCGCTTTAAGCAGGTGATTGAGCAAGACATCTAAAAGAGTCTTGCCTCCACCATTTCCATATCGTATAAATCAAAAAAGAGTAACGCGTCATCTAACACAGGCTTCCCAAGGAGTGTTTTTAGCACCAAGGAGGCCTGTAAACACGCGCAAAATGCCGCAGTCATGGGAAGGTTTCCACTGCGTTTTTCTGCCCCTTTTTCACCGTCTTTGTACACCTCTTCCAAATTTTTACTGGTACTGCATTGCCCCATCCAGCCCCCGATAGCACCGTGCACAAAAGCGACCTTTTCCTCGTTACATGTAAAGGCAAGCAAGGTTTTAGTAAGCGGACAATCCAGTGCATCTACCACGACCGATTTACCTTTTACAAACAATCGGGCATTTTCGGGGCCAAGGGTATCTTGGATGGCTTTTACATGTAAAGCAGGGTTGATTTCAAGTAGGCGTTTGCGCACGGTTTTTGCCTTGGAGTGCCCTAGCGTTTTTACAGAAGAGAAGATTTGGCGGTTAAGGTTATGCTCTTCGTAGACATCGGGGTCGATGAGCGTTAACGCTCCAATGCCAACACGGGCCAAAAGCTCACTAATGAGTCCACCTAACCCTCCACACCCCACTACAAAGACGTGGGCGTTAAACAGTCGGTGTTGCTCTTCTTGGGTGAGGCTTTGTTGGTTGCGACGGTAGCGCAAGGGGGTGAGACCTGCTTCAAAAATAGTTTTTTCAACAGTTCTGGCTTTACATGTAAAGGTCTTCATGGCTTCATTGATAGTAGCAATACCTACAAAGCCCTCATGGGCGCGTTCTTGAAGAAAGGAAGAAAGTGTTTTCATGTTTATCCTTTTGCAAGGTATAATGTAGCAAAAACAGGAGATTTTATGCAACTTTTTCTCAAAGCATTTTCCTCGCTGCGACCCCATTTAAAAAACCAAGGCATCGGCTATCTAGGGGAAGCCTTTACATGTAAAGAGGACCTTACTTTAAAGGAGCTTATCGTTACGCTTGGATTTAAAGAGGAGGAAGTAGAGGGGGCGTTTGTAAACCATTTGGTGGTTCCTAAAGCGACTGTCCTAAAAGAGGGGGATAAAGTCGCCCTTATCCCTCCTGGCACACCAGGGTCATACCGTCTCATTTTGGGTATTAAAGAAAACGCTTAACCTCCGCCCACTTTAGGAAAGAGGGAGAGAATATCCCCCTCTTCAAGCTCCACTTCCTCGGGTTGGTGGCGTCCATTTAGCATCAACACACCCAAGGGAAACCTCCCCTCGTAGATGCCAAGCTCTGTCACGACCTCTTTGGCACATGTTCCTTCGGGGTAGGCGCGTTGTTCTTCTTTGAACCTACCTTCGCGGTACTGAGCAAAGAGTTTCACTGTAATAGTCATCTAAAAATCCCAAAACGCATCGATTTCTTCATTGGTAAAATCCCAAAGCGCATTGTGCGGGGGTAGGGCTTCGTATTTCATAAACTCAGGCAAGCGATCATCTGCGCTGGTGAGGCCCGCGCGCTGGTTGAAGGCGCGTTCAAGCTTGAGGATGTTTTTGCCAAGATTAACCACGTCATCCCCTGTAAGGCTGACGCCAAAACGGGCGTTAATCATGTCAATAAGTGCGGGTAGACATTTGGGGTCATCGAGGGCTGGGAATGCCACAAAGATACACATGCCCGTGCTGTCCACTGCTGCAGTAGCGATTTGCAAGTTGCGTGCTAGGGCGACTTGACCTTCTTTGGTGAGTGGGTCAATGTGACCACCACTGTTGAGGATGTTGGTGGCTACCGCGTAGCCGGCGGTATGATCTGCACCCATAGTTGAGGTGGCGTAGGTGACGCCTTGGCCTTTGATGGCGCGTGGGTCGTAAGCAGGGATGCTTTGGTTTTTAACTACAGGAACACGAACCATGCCATAAAGTTTAGCAAAGTTGCCCACACCGCCACCTAGGATGCGTCCCAAAAAGGTGCCCTTGGCGATGTCATTGGCAATGAGTTCGTAGGCTTTTGCACCATCGCCATACGCCAAAATACCTGCATCCACAGCCATAGCAAGGGTGTTGCCTGTTTCAATGGCATCCACGCCAAGATCATCCATGAGTGCGTCAATTTTAGCAATGACATCCAAATCTTTAATGCCTAGATTGGCGCCATAAGCCCAAATCATTTCATACTCAAAGCCAGAGGTGAGGTAGTTACCCTCTTTGTCATTATAGGTTTGAGAGCACTGGATGACGCAACCTGCATGACAACCGTGCGTGGTGTCGCCGCCACGGGCTTTGATGTTTTCTGCCATGGTTTCACCGCAAATATTTTCGGCAAATTCAAACTGTCCTTCGCGGAAGTTACGCGTTGGAAGTCCGCCCGCTTCGTTGATGATATTTACAAGAACGTTGGTGCCAAATGCAGGTAAGCCTTCACCACTGATAGGGTTGTCTTTGAGGGCTTGCGTGAAAACCTTGCTTGCTTCTTTAAATTTTTCAGGGTCTGCCAAGGTGGTTTCTTTGTAGCTCTCAGCATCCACGGTGATGCATTTGATGCCTTTAGAGCCCATTACCGCGCCCATGCCACCGCGCCCATGGCTACGGAGTTTGCCTTTGGGGTCTTTGACGGAGATATTGGAAAGCAACATGCGCATTTCACCTGGACGACCAATGCTCATCACGGCAACTTTTTTGTCGTATTTTTCGAGCATGGCATCCAAAACTTCGTAATTATCTTTGCCTACAAGTTCAGGAGCTTCGACAATTTCTACCTTTTCTTTGCTTACATGTAAATGGTAAAATTTTCCCTCGGTTGGTTGCCCCTCGATAATGAGAGCTTTAACGCCCAATTTTGCCATGATGCCCGCACTTGTGCCACCCACATTACTCTCTTTGATGCCACCAGTGAGTGGGCTTTTGGCACCACAGGAGTTTCTGCCGCTATTTGCTGCAGCGGTGCCTGAGAGCAAGCCTGGAGCAAAGACAAGCTTATTATTGGGCCCAAGAGGGTGGCACTCTGGGTCAACTTCAGCTGCGACGATAGTAGAAGTAAGGCCGCGCCCACCTAGCCCCATCCAAGCCGTGGGAACTTCTTCGACGGTAAAGGTGAGGGTGGACATGTTAACGCGGTAAATTTGGTCTGCCATGAAAACTCCTTTGTAATCAGATTTACATCTATCTTAACGCAAAGGAGCTTTAACAAAGAATAAAATATCACAAAAAAATAATATGCAAAATTTGCATATCTTCTTTTACACATCTCTTATGCGAACGAAGTAAGCGCGCAATCCATACGGTGTAATATTGTTTCAAGAGTGGTGCGTGGACATCCAAAATTAAGCCGCACAAACCCTTCTCCTAAGAAATCCTTTCCATCGCTCAGTCCCACGCCATGCTCAAGAAAGAGTGCATGGGGGTTGGCATTAAGGGCACGGCAATCAATCCACGCTAAAAAAGTCGCTTGATGGTCTAAGAGTTTTAGCTTAGGGTGTTTAGCTACAAATTCTTGCACCAGTAAAAGGTTTTCATTAAGGTATAAACGCAGCTCTTTTAACCACGCTTCACCCCCTTCGTAAGCCGCTTTGGCTGCCGTGAGACCAAGCAAATTCACACCACCGTTTAATCCACCTATGGAAGCTTGAAAGCGTCGTTTTAGGGTTTCGTTGGGGATGATAGCAAAAGAGCAGTTGAGGCCTGCGATGTTGAAGGTCTTGGAAGGTGCCATGAGCGTGATGGTACGGTTGGCAAGGTCTTCATCAAGAGAGGCGATAGGAATGTGCCTCGCCTTAGGGTCTAGGAGCAAATCGGCATGGATTTCATCAGAACAAATCAATAAGTCATGGGTTTTGACTATTTCTCCAAGGCGCGTTAACTCTTCTTTGGTAAACACGGTGCCACCTGGGTTGTAAGGATTGCACAGTAAAAAGAGTTTACATGTAGGGGAAATAGCGCGTTCGAGTGCTTCAAAATCAAAGGTCCAGCGCCCCTCTTTTTCCACCAAAGGGACAGTGGCAACTTCTTTGTTCATCATCTTGGGTGCTTTAAAAAAGTGCGGATAAATGGGCGTAGTGGTGAGTACGCTTTGGTTGGGTTCTAGCATCTTACATGTAACGTTCATGCTAGGTACAACACCAGACACAAAGACAAACCATTCGGGCTTAACGTCCCAGTTGTACTGTTTTTTGATAAAAGTACACGCGGTGTCTAGCAAGTCTTGACTAACGCCCGTGTAGCCAAAAACACCGTGTTCGACGCGTTTGTGCAAGGCGTCGATGACACACTGGGGTGCTTTAAAATCCATGTCCGCCACCCAAGCAGGAAGGACATCGTGGGGGTAGCGTGACCATTTTTCATTGGGGATGCGGGTTCGGTCAATGGGGGTGTCAAACATGGGCAACCTTTTGTTCAGGATGAATGCACGCCACTAGGGCAGCATGGCTAGTGACCGCGTTTTCGACGATGATGGTTTCGATGTGCAAGGACTCAAGGGCTTGTTTTTCGCGGTAGCTGTGAACTTTGACGATGAGTTTGTTACTAGGGACGCTTTCTAGGAGCATTTCACACACTTCAAAGAGTTTTTTGGGATTGTCGATGGCGACGATGATGCGTCTGGCGTCTTTATAGTAGGTGCTCTTTAGCACCTCTTTTTTCAGAGCGTTTCCAAAGATAATAGGGTCGCCGTTGGCCAAGCCTTTGTGGTAGGAGTTGATGTCGCGTTCAACCACTACATAAAGCTCGCCTTCTTCGCGAAAGGCGCGTGCCACGCTTTGACCAAACTCTCCATAGCCTAAAATGACCACGTGGTTTTTGATGCCTTTAGAGATGTAGTCTGGGATGATGGCCTCATCGTCGGTAGTGGGGATGACCTTGTCTGTAATGGCAGTGAGGTTTTTAAGCAAAATAGGGGTGATGACCATGGAGATTACGATGCACACTACCATGATTTGATTGTACGGCGCTTCAATGAGCGAATAAGAGCGCGCAAGCTCTAAAATAGCAAGGGAAAATTCTCCCACTTGCACAAGGGTCAGGGCGGTTTTAAAGGCGGTTTTCTTGTGTTCACTCAAACGAACAATGCCATAGATGATGATAAATTTCAAGGCTAAAATAGCGGCCAAAACAAGCAAAACAATGTGTAAGTATTGGGCGATAATGTCAAATTTTATTTGCATGCCAACGGTGACAAAAAAGACCCCAAGAAGTAAGTCGCGAAAAGGAATGAGGTCGGCTTCTGCTTGGTGTTTGAACTTGGTCTCGGCAATCAACATTCCCGCGATAAACGCACCCAAAGAGTATGAAAATCCCATTTCATGGGCAAAATACGAAGCTCCGATAGCGAGAAAAAGGATGGAGCCTACAAAGAGTTCGTCAGAGTTTGTTTTAGTGATAGAGACAAAAAAACGTTCTAGTAAAAATTTACTTATGAGGTAAAGTACCACAAGCAAGAGGGCGCCGTTGATGAGTGTTTTGAGAAGAATGCCCATTACATCTCCATCATGGGAGCCCAAAAAACCTAAAAGAAGCAAGATGGGAATCACAGCGATGTCTTGCATAATCAAAATACCAAGAGCGCGTTGCCCGTGGCGTTTGTTGATTTCGCCCGATTCGTTGAAAGTCTTAAGGACGATGGCAGTGGAAGAGAGGGCGATGGCAAGGGAAAGAACGATGCTAATGATTTGGGCAATACCAAGCATATAATGGCTCACGCCATACACCACAAGTGCAGTGAGGCCAATTTGCAGGGAGCCTGCCACAAAGACTTCGTAGCGCATTTTTTTAAGATGCGAGATGGAAAATTCAAGCCCGATAGTGAACATTAAAAAGACAATCCCAAACTCAGCAATCTCTTGAAGGGTGTGGTTGTTGGCAACATCGTGTAAGTTGAACCCGTAGGCAATAATCGTGCCTGTAAAGATGTACCCAATGATGGTGGGAAGATTAAGGCGTTTTAAAAGGACATTGGAGCCAATAGCAACAAAAAGCGTTGTAACGATGATACCTAACATGCAAAACCCACTTTGTGACAAAATTGGGGGGATTTTAACATAGGTTGTCTAAAAGTGCCATTTTGTGTAGAATTCTCCATTTACATGTAAGGATACTGATGAATTCCCTTCTTTTTCTCGTGCTTGTGATTGCGCTGTATTATTTTTTAACCAAAAATTATAAAACAAGTAACTATCAACACATTCGGCCTGGACGCAAACAACAACTTCAGGGTGCGCTCAAAGACCATGAAGCGGGCTTGTTGGTCGCATTGATGGCCAAGGTAGCCAAGGCTGACGGCAAAGTGAGTGAACTTGAGGCGCAGCTTATCGGCCTTACTCTTACGGACATTGCCAACACTTTTGAAGAGGCTACGCATATTCGTGAAGAGCTTAAAGCCATCTATAATCGTGAAAAAGAAACCTTTGAAAATACCCTTATGATAGCCAAACAATACGTGCAGCTCTCGCGAAGTAACTACCCCAAGCGCTTGGGACTCATTGAGTATTTGCTTAATCTCGCGTTTATTGATGGGGAGTTTTCTGCGGCCGAACGGATGATTACTGAGGATATTGCCAGGGCACTTGAAGTGTGTTCACAAGATTTTGAGCGACTTGTGGCGCGTTTTCAGGCCTTTTACGCGCAAAAAAACACCCAGAAAGCCATGACACTAGCCAATGCGTACGCTTTGTTAGGCGTCTCGCAAAGTGCTTCTTTTGATGAGGTAAAAAAGCGCTACCGCGCTTTGGTGCGCGAACACCATCCTGACGTGCTTATGGGGCAAGGTGCGGGGCAAGACATCATTGACCAAGCCACTGAAAAACTACAAGAGATTAACGAAGCATATGAGCTTATTAAAAAACACAAAGGCACTTAAGCAGTAGGTTTTTTTGTTTCATCCTCGGGTTTGGATGGCCAAAAAAGCTCCAAAGGACGCGCAGAGGCTTCTTGAAAAAGAAGTTTCAAAAAACCAGAAAAACTTCCAAAATGTGCATCGCGGGCGCGCAAAGAAACACGAAGTGCAAGAGCGAAACTCACCGTGAGATTTACCAGTCCAATCAATAATACAAAACACAAGACTAGCAAAAACTCCCATACAGAAGCACTCAGGTGAAGTTGCGCATAGCCAAGATTAGCAGTGGAAAAGGCAACATGGCGAATGTCTAAAGGAACCCCCATGAGATGACCAAAATAGGGGGTGATGCCCAGTAAAATTCCAAAGAAAAAATTCCCCGCGATGGCACCATGGTTCTCATGAAGAAACGTTGCCAAACGTTCTCGGAAGACCTTGGAAGTGATCTTGATAAGTAAAGGATGGTACATGTAACGGTATTTTAAATCTAAATAATCCGCACGATTATCAAAATACCCCGCAATAATTCCCGAACAAAACAACCACACCCCAGCAATAGCTGCATATAAAAGCGCAGGAAAGGGGTCGGAACTGTGAAAATAATAATAAGCTTCTTCGGGTGTCAAAAACGCGCCATAGTAAGAAACAACCACAACACCAAACCCAAATGCAACCAGTAGCGCGAGGCTCACGTTGCCCGCAACAGCCGCAAACTGCGAGCGGCTTACCTGAAAGACAAGCTTGACAAGTTTGAGCTGGTTGGTTTTGTTGTTTTTTCCTTTTTCGACAGCTTTTGCGAAGGTGGAGGCGGTCATGGCGGGTTGTTTGGTGGCGATGGTGAAGCCAAGAAGGTGAATAAAAACAAAACCAAGTCCATAATTAAGGCTTGCTAAAACAGTTTGAATACCAAGGCTAAGCTCTGTTTGGCCGATAAAAATCTTTATAAGTGCCATAAGTGCGATGATAATCCCCGCTCCAGCGGCACTAAAAAACATGCCAATGTACTCTTTTTTGGTCTCGGTGATGTAGTGGTCGCCGTGTTCACTGGTGTTGTTGGTGATGCTTTTAGCGAGGATTTTAATGCTGCGGTTGCTTATTTCTCTAAGGGAATTGCGAGAACTGTTTTTTTCTACCGCTTCTTTAAAAAGTTCTACCAAAGCAGTGTAAAAATCCTCAGAACCAAAGGTTTGAACTAGGGCAAGCACTTCTGCAGTGCGGTCGATGATTTGATCAAGGCGCTCAAGCTCGTAAGTTAGTGAAACAGAAATACCCTTGTTAATAGATTTTTTCTTTAAAGACGTGACAAGGTCGCGGCACTGCTCTAGCAGTACTTCAATGTGCCCAAAATCCTCAGTCACGGCTTCAAGCTTGATGGTGTTGTCCTGAAGTGTGCGCGTGAGGTTTGAGACATCTCGCTGAAGCGCGATGAAAGCAGAGTCTTTTTTAAGTAGCGAATGGTCAAGGCGGATAAAATTTTCATCAAATTCTTCCGAAGCAATCCAGATAGAAAGAATTTCTACTCCGTAAAGGATCTCATAAAAAAGATGGTCTTTAGTTTTAGCAACAAGGGTGTCGTGGCGCAAAAGAGCCCCAATAAAAGCGATCCAAATCTCAGTGTCGATGGCACGTACCCATAGGTGGTCGGTGTTTTTGTGAAAAAGGGTGGCAAAAAGATATTTAAAATCATTGCCTTTGGGTGGGGCAGGGAGAAATTTGTTGTAGAAACGTTTGGCAAATTCGCCTCCAAAGCCATCATCAGAAAGGATGCCAAGAGAGGCGAGATTGGTAGAGATACGTGAGTTTAAAATCCATGTGTGAAAGGCTCCAGAAAGGGCGAGTGTGAGGTTTTGGTCTGTGATGAGGTGGTCGGCAACTTGGCGCATAGCAAAACGCACGCCATCGATGTCTTCTAAATCTTGAGGACGAATATAAGTGATTAGCGCGCTGAGTTTTTCTACAGCCGAACTGTTTTTGTCGAGAATAATAGCGCGGGTTTTTTCAAAATTTTTAGGCACAAATGTCCTTTGTTGAGGAAAATAAATAGAAAAGATTTTAGCGAAAGTTACCCTTAGGTTTGTTTGAAGGGTTTTACATGTAAAGGATTTGTATTTTGTCGGGGTTTTATTGAGAGAGAGTGCGGATCATTTAAAAAGTAGTGTTAGAATGAGCAAGCAAAATAAAAGAGAAAAATATGGATTTACACTATTTTTTTGAAAACAATACAGGTACAGGAGTCCTCTCAACTGCCAACCAAAAAGGCGAAGTAAACAGCGCTCTCTTTGCACGCCCACACGTGGAGCATGACCTTGCGATGTTTATTTGTTTGAAGCGAAAAAACCTAGAAAACCTACAGCAAAACCCATACGCCTCTTACCTTTTTCGGGTTGATGGAAAGGGCTACGAAGGGGTGCGACTGACATTGTTGCTTCAAGAGATAAAAGATGATGATATTCTTGCGGAAAAACTCCGAAGACGCCACACTAAAACAGAAGAGAAGGCGTATATTTTGGTGTTTAAAATCCTTAAAGTATTGCCTCTTGTTGGCGGACAAGAAGAAGGATGAAAAAGGGAAAAACCATAGCCTCGGGGTAAAAGTTCTTTAGTTTGGGAAAATTTTGCCTTTTGCTTTTTAAGTTCCATCCTTTTTTGCTACAATCCTTTCGGTCAATTTTTGACTAGCAGTAAAATACGATTGCCTTGGGCAATAAGGAAGGATGGTATATGGAGGCAAAGGGTGGTTTAATCCCTAGACTTGCCAATGGAAACTTGGTGTTTCAGATTATGGTGGGTATTGTTTTAGGTGTGGTGGTGGCTTCGGTTTCAAGCCAAGCTGCGGAGGCTGTTTCGATTTTTGGATCTTTGTTTGTGGGTGCGCTTAAGGCGATTGCGCCTATTTTGGTGTTTGTGTTGGTTTCGACGGCGATTGCGACCAAAGAAGTGGGCGCGGGAGCAAACATGAAGCCCATTGTTGTGCTGTACCTTGTCGGCACGTTTTTAGCTTCACTTATCGCGGTGCTTGCTAGCTTTTTGTTTCCTGTGCATTTGGTGCTCATTGACGCGGCAAATGGTAGTTTTAATCCACCCGATAGCGTTATTGGCGTGTTAAAAGGTGTGTTGTTTAACATGGTGGATAATCCTGTAAATGCCCTAGCTACAGGCAACTTTATAGGTATTTTGGTGTGGGCCATTGCCCTTGGTGTTGCCATGCACTACAGTTCACAGGAAACAAAAAACGTCTCCCATGACATCGCCCAAGGGGTGACGAAAATCGTTCGTTTTATCATCCGCTTGGCACCTCTTGGGATTTTTGGTTTGGTTGCAGAAACCTTTTCACAAACGGGATTTGGCGCCTTGCTAAGCTATGGAAAACTCTTGTTAGTCCTTGTGGGAACGATGCTGTTTATCGCGTTTGTGGTTAATCCGCTCATCGTGTTTATCAAACGCAAGAAAAATCCTTATCCGCTCATTTTTACCTGCCTCAAAGAGAGTGGCATTACGGCGTTTTTTACCCGAAGTTCGGCGGCGAACATCCCTGTAAACCTTAATCTGTGTAAAAAAATGGGCTTAAACGAAGACACCTATTCTATCTCTATTCCGCTTGGGGCGACAACCAATATGGCGGGTGCGGCGGTGACCATTACGGTGTTGACATTGGCTACGGTGCATACCTTGGGGATTTCTGTGGATTTGCCAACGGCACTTTTGCTCAGCGTGGTTTCAGCCCTTGCCGCGTGCGGTGCCAGTGGCGTGGCGGGCGGGTCATTGTTGCTCATCCCTTTGGCGTGTAGCCTTTTTGGGATTAGCAATGACATCGCCTTGCAGGTGGTGGCCATTGGCTTTGTGATTGGGGTGATTCAAGATTCCATGGAAACAGCGCTCAATAGCTCCACAGACGTTGTATTTACCGCCGCGTGCGACGAAAAAGAGATTTGATAACGCTTTACATGTAAGGAAACCTTGGGCATTTTTTTGTCCAAGGTTTATTTGCTAATGCTATAAACGCTCTCTTTTGTTCCTGCGTAAACTACTACTATCTCTACGGGTTCGTCGCTTTCGTTGACGCCGTAGTGCCATTTTTCTACTACTTCAATAATCGCATCGCCCGCGCTTAAGTGTAAAACTTCGCCTTCTTCCGTTACAACTTTTAGTGTGCCTTTAACCATGTAGCCTACGTTGATGATAGGATGTTTGTGCAGAGGAAGGGTGGTGTGGGGCGGGATGGTAATCTTTAGCACGGAAATCTCCGGCGCTTCTTTGGGGTAAGCGGGCAAGGGTGAACCCTCCCAGCTTTGGGAAGATTTTGCCAAGACGACCACTTGGGTTTGCGCCGAGGCAAAAACAGAGCTAGCAAGAAGTAAAAATAAGAACAACAACCTTTTCATGAAACGCCTTTTGGGGAAGATGGGAAGAGTATTTTAGCCTATTTAGGGGGATTTTACGGGTACATGTAAAGGTTTGTGGATACAAGAAAAACTGACTATAATTTCGCTAAAAAATAGGAAGTAGAATGCACATCAAAAAAGACGCACTGGTTTCCATAGCCCTAGAATTGCAAGATGAAAACGGAAATGTCATAGAGGAAAACGACCAAGAGGTGATTTACCTCCACGGCGGATACGGACACCTTTTTCAAAAGCTAGAAGAAGCACTTGAGGGCAAAAAAGTGGGCGATACGTTTTGTGTGAAACTTACCGCCTCTGAAGCTTTTGGGGAGTTTGACGAGGCACTGGTGTTGCGCGAATCTTTGGAAGATTTGCCTCCTGAGGTTGCCCTTGGCATGGAGCTAGACGGCGAAGAAGAGGGGGTCGTGTTCCGCGTGGTCGAACTAGACGCCACCCACGCCCTAGTGGACGGCAATCACCCTTACGCCGGTGTCTCCATGATAGCCAAAGGCAAGGTGCGCGAGATAGAGTATTTGTCCCCCGAGGCGATTGAGGAGATACTTAAAGAGGAGCATGGGCATTGAGCGGGCAAGCGCATTGTGTTTGGTTTTTACATGTAAGGATAAAAAATGAATCAGATTTTAAACGCCGAAGAAAAAGAGATTGTAGAGTATATTGAAAGTGGGAAGGCGCAAAGCATTGCTAACTTGAGTGATGAAAAAAATAGGTTTCAGAATTTGGCCAAAGCTTATTCTTTAAAGAAAAAAGCAATAAATATAAGATTGCCAGAGAGTGATATTTATGCCTTAAAGCAAAAATCACTTGAAAGCGGACTTAGCTACCAAAATATCATACAATCCCTTGTCCATCAATACATTCAAGGAAAAATCAAAGCAAGCTTTTAGGCGGTTTGTAGCCTTACATGTAAAGATATTTGAAGTGGCTTATTGAATGCAATGCTGATGGATAGATATGTGGTATTTTTGAAGAGCTCAATTTCAACTATTTATACTCTTAATAGGATTTAGCATTATGGTATCGTATTTACAAAAAGGAATAAAATGACGATAGATAATCTTCAAAACTACATAGATGAAATTGCAATAGAAGCTTTTAATAAATATAGAATTATAAGAAATGAGGCAGTTTTTGAATTAGCAGAAATTGAAATCTACCTCAAGGATGCTAAAAAAGGTATTGACGATATTTATCGCCATGATAGAAATGAACACTTAGAAAGTTTAAAAGAATATCAACACTATAGTGGTTTTGATATTTGCAATGGAAATAAAGATAAAGATATCTATTGTGGCATTTTGGTACGTGGGTTGATGAATGAATCTGAAGCAATCTATGGGCCAAGAAGGGTTAAGTATGGAGGCAGAGAAAAAAGTCCAATAAAAATAGAAATAATAACTAATGAATCATCGGAAAATCGTTTTCAATTCTACTCTTCCGAGATTAATTCAAATGTAATATTTAAACTTCCGAGAGTCAATTTGAGCAACAAAATAAGCCAAAAATATTTTTGTGAACCTCAAAAATTGCAAAAATATCTAAATCTGAAAGCCCGATATTTGAGAATAAAAGATGAAAATTTTTCTTCCAATAAATATCTAGCGGAATCCAGAGAAATATGGAATGCAATTTTAAAAAAGCTAAACAGCTAATTTATTTTCAAAAGATTGGAAATAAAATGCAGACAACGCCCATCCTTCTCTGTATCTAACCCCATTTAACCCTCCTTAAAAGAAGCTTTAGGTACAATCGCGGTTTTAAACCTTTACATGTAAGGATGCGTTGTGAGAGCATTGATAAGCGTAAGTGACAAGACGGGCATTGTGGAGTTTGCCCAAGGATTAGTAGCACTTGGATGGGAGATCGTCTCTACAGGCGGCACTTTTAAGCAACTCCAAGAAGCGGGCGTTAGCGCCGTTGAGATTAGCGAAGTGACCAAGTTTCCTGAAATGTTTGATGGCAGGGTCAAGACCCTCAACCCCTACATTCACGGGGGGATTTTGCACCGTAGGGATGAACCCTTACATGTAAAGACCGCCCACGAACACGGCATCAGAGGCATCGACCTTGTGTGCGTGAACCTCTACCCCTTCAAAGAAACCATCGCCAAAACGGACGATTTTGATACCATCATCGAAAACATCGACATCGGCGGCCCTGCCATGGTGCGCAGTGCGGCCAAAAACTTCCAAGATGTCCTCATCGTCACCGACGTTTTGGACTACGACGCGGTGCTTGAAGCTCTAAAAGAAGGTGCCGATAGCCTAGCGTTTCGCCGTGGTTTGATGATTAAGGCGTTCGAGCACACGGGCGCGTATGATGCGATGATTGCCAACTACATGAATGAGCGTTTCAACGGCGGTTTTGGAGCCAAGCAGTTCATCGTCGGCACCAAAGCATTCGACACGCGTTATGGCGAAAACCCTCACCAAAAGGGCGCGTTGTACGAGTTTGACTACTTTTTTTCCAACAACTTCAAAGCCCTCAAAGGCGAAGCTAGTTTTAACAACATGACCGACATCCACGGCGCGGTCAAAATCGCCGCGGCCTTTGGCGAAGCCCCCGCAGTGTCCATCATCAAGCACGCAAATCCCTGCGGTTTTGCTATCAAAAACACGCTTTTAGAAAGCTACACCGAAGCCCTCAAATGCGACCCTGTGTCGGCCTTTGGTGGCGTGGTCGCTATCAACGGCAAGCTAGACAAAGCCCTAGCCGAGAAAATCAACGAAATCTTCATCGAAGTCATCATCGCGGCTAATGTGGACGAAGACGCCCTAGCGGTCTTTGAGAGCAAAAAACGCATCAAAATCTTTACCCAAGAAAGCCCCTATTTGGTGCTGAGCAACGACGCGTACGACTTTAAACACATCGATGGCGGGTTTGTTTACCAAGAAGCCGACGCGGTGGGCGAAGACGAAGTTACAAATGCCGAGCAAAAAAGTGCCCGCAAAGCCTCAGTCCAAGAGTTCGCCGACCTTGAAATCGCCTACAAAGTCGCCAGCCTCACTAAATCTAACTGCGTCGTGTACGTCAAGGACAGCATGATGGTAGGTATTGGCATGGGGATGACGAGTCGTGTGGACGCGGGCAAATGCGCCCTGTTAAAAGCCAAAGAGATGGGGCTAGAAGTAGCAGGATGTGCCATGGCCAGCGAAGCGTTTTTCCCTTTCCGCGACAGCGTGGACGCCGCGGCCAAAGCGGGCGTCAAAGCCATCATCCAACCCGGCGGCAGTATCCGTGATAATGAAGTCATCGCCGCGGCCGATGAGCACGGCATGGCACTGTACTTTACAGGGATTCGTCACTTTTTACATTAACATTTTTTGGGGTGGTGCGCGCCATCACCCCGCGCCTCTTGATTGATATCTATCAATGACATTCATTCTCAATTTCCCCTATAATCCTCCCAAAAAAAGAGGATAATTTCATGAAAACATTATGGCCTAGCGATGCGATTGCGTTTCAAGAAGAGGGCGCCACCGTTCCCTTTGTAAAGTACACCAAGGAGGGCATCCACTTCATCGGGTTTGATTCCCGCGCGTGTGTGCCGCCCGAGCCCATGGTCAACGCCATGCTGGCCCTCGTGCACATCAAAACCCCACAAACCAAAGTAGTGATGATTAACCACCGAAGCCCCGTGGGCTTGCTTGCCAAGATTGGCGAATGCTACAGTATTGACCAAGAAGAGCTTGAAAACGGTGCCGTGCGTCTCACCTTTAGCTACAAAGAAGGCGCGACACAACACGCTGACCTCTCCTCTTTCCACTGCGCGGGCTAAGTCATGATGCTTTCTCAAAGTGCTATTTCGATGGCTCCGCCGTTTTCATTGGTGTCGAAGTTTTTTATGGCGGCAAGCGTGTTGCTCTTGGTGAGCCTCAACGCCCTCCCATTTGTAGCAACCCAAACGCCTCTTTTGGCTTTTGGGGCGGCAGGGTTTATCCACCTGTACTTGCTTGGGTTTGTGATGATGGTCATCTTGGGTGCGCTGTATCAACTCGTGCCTGTGGTGCTTGAAGCACCGTTTTTTACCCTCAAAGGGAGTTCGGTGCTGTTTTATGCCTATCTTTTAGGCACTCTCGCCCTAAGCGGGGGAATGGTGCTGGGCAACAACCCGCTCATGCACGCAGGAGGCACGGCGGTATACGCTAGTTTGACGGCTTTTTCGGTGCTGTTTTTGCTCAGTTTTAAGGGTGTCACGCGTTGGAATCTCATCACCTATTTTTTGCTCGCTTCGGGCGTGTGCTTGGTGCTTGGCATTAGCCTTGGGCTTGGGTTGCTCATCGCCATGAGTACAGGCGGCATAGCGCTAGATGTCACAGCGACGCTCATTCGCCACGGGGTGCTGAGCCTTGGTGGATTTGTGATGTTTATCGTGATGGGGGTTTCGCTGGTGCTTTTGCCTATGTTTGCCCTAGCGCACGGCGTAAGCACGTGGTACTCCAAGGTCGCCTTTGGGGCGATGCTGTTGGCTTTTGGATGTGCCTTTATCAACGCTTTTGCGCTTATGGCGTGGCTTTTGGGGCTTGGGCTTGTGCTTTATGTGGCGCAATCTGCACACATTTTGGCAAAGCGGATGCGCCGAAAGAAAGATTACTGGTTTTATAATGTTGCTTTTGCGCTTGCGTGCATTGTCGTGGCAGTTGGGCTTGGGCTTTGGGGGGGGGTTGGGCGGCGATGAAAACGCGCTAAAAGTTGCTATGTTTGTGTTTTTGGTGGGCTTTGGACTCCACTTTGTGGCAGGGCATTTGTACAAAATCTTGCCCTTTTTGGTGTGGTATGAGTTCATTGCGCCACTAGTTGGCAAGCAAAAAGTCCCTATGTTGCACGAGATGATTGTGGAGCGTTATGCCTACGCGCAACTTATTTTAGGCGTTCTTGGCACAACGCTTTTTGCTCTGGGGATGACTTTACATGTAAGGGTTGTGGAGTTTGGTGGCGCGGTGCTTTTGGCACTGAGCGGCTGGGCGCTTATGGTGGTGCTTTACCGCGCTTATGGGTTTTCAAAATGGAAGGAAAAAACATGCTAACAAAAGAGACAATTTACGAAGCGTTAAAAACAGTCATCGACCCCGAGGTGGGGTTTGACATCGTTAATCTTGGACTCATTTATGATGCGCGTATCGAAGGGACGCACGTGGAGGTGGACATGACCCTTTCCACACGCGGATGTCCGCTTCATGAACTGCTTAAACAATGGGCTAAAGAAGCAGTAGAGAAGCTTCCCGAAGTTCTTACATGTAACATTAATATCGTATGGGAACCTGCGTGGAACATTACCATGGCAAGCAAAGAAGTTAAAAAAGCATTGGCATAATTATTTCAAAATTATCACTAAAGTCAATTGTAATTATAGATACACTACAATCCTTAATAACAAACATGTGACAGATAAAGGATGTGTGGTGGATGTGTGTACAAAAAAAGACTTGGGTTTCAAAGTGGGGGTGTTTTCATGAAGCGCTCCATGGGGATAAAGATCATCGCTATGCTTGCAGGTGTGTTGTTGGTGAGTTTTGGGGTGATGCAATTTGTGTTCATCAGTGAGTTTAAAAACTCTTCATTGCAGCAGAGCGAGAATAATCTCAACATGCTAGGCAAATCGGTGTTTCAAACCATTCGCAATGCGATGAATTTTGGCGACCCTGTCATCATCCAAAAGGCTATTGAGGATGTGGCTGAGATTGAAGGGATTGCATCCATTACAATCCACAAATCTCAAGAGGTTATTAATGCTTTTGGTTTGAACGCGATTATCTCAACAGACCCGTTGATTGTAGAGCAATTTAACGCTCCACGAAGCTTTAATCTTGAAGTTAAGACTGATGAGGGTCATTTTTTGCGCCTTGTACAGCCTATGATAGCCCAAGAGGATTGCTTGGCCTGTCATGGCACCTCCAAGCACGGAGAGGTGCTTGGGGTGATGGATATGCGGTACTCTTTTGCCTTGGTGGATGAGGATATTCGCCAGCGAAGTATGAAATTTATCTTCATTTTTAGTTTCTTTTTCGTTGCTATTACACTTCTTTTGCTTTACGCTTTGAGGCAGATGGTAGGGAAGCCTCTTAGAGAGCTTTTGGTGCGCTCTTGTGATTTGGCTAGTGGCAACGGTGATTTGACCGCGCGCGTTGTGGTAAAAAGTGAAGATGAGATCGGGCAAGTGGGGCAACATGTAAATGTTTTTATTGAAAAAATTCACCACACTGTTACAGAGGCCCAAGGAGTGGCGCACCGCGTGGAGGCCACTAGCAGCACCTTAAATCAAAATGCTTCAGGGTTGCTTCAGAGTGCCAAAACTCAAAACATACAAGTGCAAGCATCATATGCACTGACTAAAGAAGTAGAAGAAGAATTAGGGGTGTCAGAAAAACTGGCATTAAAAACCGTTGAGGATAGCATGGCCTCTTATGAGGTTTTGACAGATATGGTTAATGCGTTAGAAATTGTGGTGGAACACATTGCAAGTTCTAGCAGCAAAGAGCAAGAGATGGCCCATAAAATCACTGCTGTCGTAACCCAGACCGAACAGATTAAAGGGGTGCTAGGCATGATTAAGGACATTGCTGATCAAACCAATCTTTTGGCTCTTAATGCCGCTATCGAAGCGGCGCGCGCGGGTGAGCATGGGCGGGGGTTTGCGGTCGTGGCTGATGAGGTGCGAAAATTGGCTGAGCGCACTCAAAAATCTTTAGCCGAAATCGACGTCACTATAGGTGTCATCGTCCAAGGCGTGATGGATTTGAGTGAAAATATGCAATACAATGCTGGGCAGATTGAGGAGATTGCTTCTAGTGCCCATGGTGTTATGAATAAAGCGACACAAACAAAAGACCGCACCAAGGAGACTATTAATGTTTCTCAAAAATCCTCCCAAAAGGCCGTAGAGATATCAGCAACCACCAAGACGCTCATGGAAAAAATGCACACAACTTTGCAAGCTTCGCAGGATAATGAAAGCGTAGCAAAAGTGTTGCTGGAGATGTCAAAAGAATTGCAAGAGGCCTCTGCAAAACTCGAAAAAGACCTCTCAAGCTTCAAGGTTTAAAGCCCTAAAGACTCCCGCTTTTCTTCGATTTCCAAGAACCTCTCAATGAGGGGCTCGAGGGCTTCTTCCTTTACATGTAAGCGTTCAGTGAGGGTGGTGATGCCCTCTTTTTGGTAACATTCAGGGTTGCCAAGACACGCTTTGATGGACGCTATTTCTTCTTCGAGGGTTTGGATTTTGGAGGGCAGGGTTTCGTGTTCTTGTTGTTCTTTGTAGCTAAGTTTCGCGCCCCCTGTTTTTTGTTTTTTAGTTGCCTGAGGCGAGGCGGGCGAGGGAGTGCTAGCCTCGGCCACATCTTGTTCAAATTCCAAAAATTCCGTGTAGCTTTGGTAACTCTCTTCAATTGCGCCATTGCCCGTAAAAATCAGTAATTTTTTAGCAATTTTATCGACAAAATAGCGGTCATGGCTCACCACTAAAACGGCCCCTTGAAACGATTCGATGAACGATTCAAGCACGTTAATGGTAGGAATATCGAGGTCATTGGTGGGCTCATCTAAAATGAGACAATCCACAGGCTGCGCAAACAGTAACGCAAGCGCTACGCGGTTTTTTTCTCCACCGCTTAAAAGACCGATTTTTTTGTCTAGATATTCTTTAGGAAATAAAAACTGTTTTAAATAGCCGTATACATGTAAGTTGCTTCCGCGCACTTCTACGCGGTCGCCCCCGTTGAGGCAAAAGGTTTCTAGGAGGTTTTTTTCATCATCGAGCATGACGCGTTGTTGGTCAAAATAACCCACGCTAAATTCTCCTCGTTTAAGGACGCCCTCATCGGGCAAAAGTGTCCCAAGAAAAAGGCGCAAGAGCGTGGATTTTCCCGCGCCGTTTTTACCCACAATGGCGATGCGGTCGTTTTGTAAAATGCGCGTTGTAAAATCATCGATGAGCCGTTTGTCACCCAAGGTTTTGCCTACACCTTGAAGTTCAAAAAGCATCTTTTGGCGGTTGGTGGATTTGTCTTGATTAAAAGCATGTTTGGCGCGTTCGAGTTCTAGGTAGATTTTGCGCAGTTGGCCAGGATTTTTTTTGGCAGCCTCGCGCATCTCCATGACCCGTTGCTTGCGTCCTTCGTTGCGTTTTAGTCTGGCCTTTACACCCCGACGCAACCACGCTTCTTCACCTTTGAGGTGTTTAAGAAGTACATCGTGCTGTTTTTTCATGGCGTGCAAAAGCAGTTCTTTGGCGGTTAAATAAGCTTCGTATCCACCCTCAAAACTGCGCAATTTGCATTCATCGATCTCCACACTTCGTGTGGCAATGCGCTCGATGAAATAACGGTCGTGAGAGATAAACACAAGCGTGACATTCTCTTTAAGAAGCATCTCTTCCAAAAAAGCCACCATGTACACATCAAGGTGGTTGGTAGGCTCATCAAGGAGTAAAATATCGGGTTTTTTAAGAATGAGCCCTGCTAGTGCCACGCGACGCTGTTCACCGCCACTTAGAAGCGAAACAGGGGTGTGTTCAAAGCTTTTAAGGGCAAATTCTTGCATCACGCGCTCGATTTTATCGTCCAAATTCCACGCATTGTGCAAATCTAAGTAGCTTGCTAACTTGCTTTGGCGCTCCAAAAGAACGGCATCTTGAGGCGAAATAGCAAGGGCTTCGTTGATAGCTTCAAAGGATTTTCTGGCACTATAAAGGCGCTCTAGCTCTTTTTCGATAGCATCACGCACGGTGTCTTTTGGGTCAAATACGGGGACTTGGGCGAGCATTTCAACGCTAAGACCGCTTTGGAGAATCCGCCGCCCTGCGTCAGCTTCGAGAGTGCCGTTGATGATTTTCATGAGGGTAGACTTGCCTCCACCATTTTTTCCGATGATGGCAATGCGTTCGCCTTGGTTGATAAACAGGCTCACCTCTTCAAGGATTTTTTGGGTTTCGTAACTTTTGCTAATCTCTAATAAATCCAGTAAGGCCACGCCGCTTCCTTCGCAATAGGGTTTTGGGAAGTCTAACCAAAATGGGCTGTAGGAGCGATGAAAAAACCACAGATGTGGTAAGATAACGCCCAGAAAACCAAAGGAAACAGTGTGAAAACAACCCTTTCAGCCAAACGCTACAAAAGCCAAGGGCGGTACGAAGCGCAAGAGGCTCAAGAAAACCGCACGCCATTTTTGACCGATTATGACCGGATTATTTTTTCTAACCCTTTTCGCAGGCTTTCTAAAAAAACCCAAGTGCACCCCCTTTCTAAAAACGACCACGTGCACAACCGTCTGACCCATTCGCTAGAGGTGGCAAGCGTGGGACGGACACTGGGGCTTGGAGTAGGGCGATATTTGGAAGCGCAAGAGGGGTTTGGTCACTCTCCTTATGAAGTTGCGGCGATTGTGCAAAGTGCGTGCTTGGCCCACGACATTGGCAATCCGCCCTTTGGGCATGCGGGCGAAGAAATCATCAAAGAGTGGTTTGCCACCCATCAAAATACGCCATTAATGGAAGAAATTAATCCAGAACAAAGGGCGGATTTTTTGTGTTTTGATGGTAATGCACAGAGTTTACGCATTGTCACTCAGCTTGAAAACCACGCCTATGCAGGAGGAATGCGCCTGACGCTTTCAACCCAAGCGGCTATGATTAAATATCCGTGGGAAGCGTGCGATGCGCGCTCAAAAGGAAAGAAATTTAGTTATTTTCAAAGCGAAAAGAGCATTGCTAGGACGATTTTTGAAGAGTTTGATTTGGTGCAAGAGGGTGTTTTTGTACGTCACCCTTTCTCGTACCTTATGGAGGCTGCGGATGATATTTGCTATGCCCTTTTAGACATTAAAGATGCGGTTGAGCTAAACATGCTTGAAGTGGCTAATTTGGAACATATATTTTTGCCTTTGTGCGGAAAAAAGGCTTACGAAGAGACGCTAGGTAGCAGCGCCATGAGTGATTTTCAAAAGGTTTCAAGGTTGTGCGCCTTTGCCATTGGGCGATTGAGCGAACATGCGATTGAGACGTTTGTGGACCATAAGCTTTTTGTGCCAAGAACGGATGTGAAAGACCTCATCTCACTCTTTTCACACAAAGCGCTGCAGGAGGGTTTGGCGGCAGCTAAGGAGCTAGGCCATAATCATATCTTTAATGAGCCACGCAAGATTGAGCTAGAACTTGGGGCGTATCGGACTATTGGGATTTTGTTGGAAGATTTGATAAATGCGGCGTATGCTTTACATGTAAACCAAAAAACCTTCAAAACCGAACGCGCATTGACGCTCATGGGTAACGACGCGCCAAGGACTTCTCAGAGTTTGTATGAAAAATACCAAGCGGTGTTAGATTACATTGTAGGGATGACAGACAACTACGCCACCCGCTTGGCCGGACAGTTAGCAGGGCTTGGTCGCTAGATAAAATTTATTATTTAGGAAGTTTTGATAAAATAACTTCTTTTACATGTAAGGAAAAAAATGCTGAGTATATTAGGAACGTTGTATTTTGTTTATGTGCTGATAAAGCTTTATATCGCTACCCAAGAGATAGGTTTTGTGGCAAAAGCACAACATCAAAACGCGGTGATTCTCTCCCCATCAAGCTTTCTTAAAGCCGCGCGCTACAAGATTGCCTCAGAGCGTTTTGGTATGGTGAGTACACTAGTGGATTATGGGCTGTTTTTGTTTTGGATTGGGTACGGGTTGCGCACCCTTGAGGGCTGGCTTATCACCAATGGTGGCGTGTGGGAGAGCGTGGTGTTTGTGTATGCGTTTATTGGGGTTAATTACCTTGTGGGGCTTCCGCTGGATATTTACAGCACTTTTTTTAAAGACAAAGCCTTTGGGTTTAGCACCATTGATGCCAAAACGTACGCTCTTGATCAGTTAAAGGCTATGGCACTTTTTGTGGTAGCAGGTGGCGCTATTGTAGCGCTTGTGGCATGGATTATCCTCTCTTTTGCTTCGTGGTGGTTGTGGGGATTTGGGGCTATTTTTGCGGTGGTGTTGTTTATTAACATGATTTATCCCACGCTCATTGCGCCCATCTTTAACCGTTTTACACCCCTAGAAAATCCTGAGCTTTCTGCGTCCATCGAAAGCCTTTTGCAAAAAGCAGGGCTCAAAAGTAGCGGCGTGTTTATGATAGATGCCAGCAAGCGGGACAAGCGGCTTAATGCGTACTTTGGGGGGCTGGGAAAATCAAAACGGGTAGTGCTCTTTGACACCTTGGTGGAAAAACTAAGCAAATCTGAACTTTTGGCGGTGCTTGGGCATGAGCTGGGGCACTTTAAACACAAAGACATGCTCAAAAATGTAGCCATGAGTGCGTTTATGCTTTTGGTTATGTTTGGCCTTTTTGGAAACTTGCCTGCATCGGTTTACGAAGCCTTACATGTAAGCATGAGCCCGCACAGTACCATCGCGCTTTTTTTGTTACTCTCGCCGTTGGTTTCATTTGTGATGATGCCGCTTTTTGGGGCCATGAGTCGCCATAACGAATATGCCGCAGATGCGTACGGGAGCGCGTGCGAAAGCAAAGAGGCTCTTAAAAATGCGTTGATGAAACTAGCCGATGAAAACAAGAGTTTCCCTATGTCACACCCATTGCAAATTGCTTTTTACCATACCCATCCGCCCTTGGTTGAGCGTTTAAAAAGGCTAGAATAGTGCAGATTAAAGAGGCATTGCGCACCGCAGCCCAAATGCTTTCATGGGTTGAAAACCCCCAAAAAGAAGCTGCGTTGTTGTTGTGCGCACATTTACATGTAGAGCGTACGTGGCTTTTGCTTCATGATGCTGATAGCCTAAAAGATGCGGAGGGCTATTTTGCGCTGATAAAACGCCGTCATGCGCGCGAACCTCTAGAGTACATCACCGGAACAGCTTCGTTTTATTCGCGTACGTTTTTAGTAGACGAGGGCGTATTGGTGCCAAGACCCGAGACGGAACTACTGGTGGACGTGGTAGCTGGCTTGCTCAAAAAAGACGAAACACCTCGGATTCTTGAGGTGGGTGTGGGAAGCGGGATTATTTCAGTGATGTTGGCGGTGTTGTTTCCTAGAGCCACCTTTGTTGCTACGGATATTTCTTCCAAAGCCTTGGCTAACGCACAAAAAAACGCGCACCTGTTCGGTGTGGCATCGCGCATTGAATTTGTGCAAACGTCTTATTTTGAAGGAGTGGAGGGGGCTTTTGATGTGTTGGTCTCCAACCCTCCTTACATAACAAGAGAAGAAATTTTAGACGCCCACGTGCTAAAAGAACCCCATGGGGCACTTTTTGGCGGAGAAAAGGGCGATGAAATGCTAAAAGTGCTTTTAGAAAAAGCCTCTTGCGCGCCAATAAAACATGTAGCTTGCGAAATGGGCTGGGATCAAAAGGCGTCTATGGAAGAGACACTAAACACCCTTGGCGCCCAAGAGATTAACTTTTACCAAGACCTTGCGGGGTTGGACCGAGGGTTTAGTGCAACATTAAAGGAGAAAACATGCACGCGATGAGAGTCGTATACCTGCTTGGCCTTGGCGCCATGATAGGGATAGAAATAGGCGTGGGGATTCTGATGGCCCCTGTTATTTTTTACCCCGCTTCTTTTTTAGGTGAAGGGGTGTTGAGTCATTATCAAAGTGGTATTTTGATGACCCAGGTCTTTTTGCGTTTTAATATGGTGTTGTTTGTTGTGACTCTTTTTGGATTGATGTATGAAGCACTTTTGTTTAAGCAAGGAAATGGCGACCGATGGGCACTTGGCCTTACGCTGGTGATGGTGTATACAGCGGGAATGTTTATCTTTTACTATACGCCATTTATTGTTGAGGCGCAGGCTTTGGGTTCCGAAGCAACACAAACCCAAGCCTTTGCTTCCATGCATAAAGGAAGCGAGAAAATTATCAAAATACTGCTTTTCGCTCAAGTGATTGTATTTGGCAGACGGGTCTGGTTAAAGAGGTGAGTGGGACGCTCACCTCTTTAAGAGGAGTAAAATGAGGAATTAGTCCATTTGGTGGCGGATATAGGTAGGGATGTCAAGGTAATCTTCCTGAGATTCATACCCGCCGCTCACTTTTTTCATGCGTAAAATACGTTCGCGCTTGACGACCTCTTGGGTTTGGTCAAGTTTTTTCAATCCACGCTCTTCTTCTTCAAGCTTGTTTTCAAAACCCGTAGCAACGATAGTGATGCACACTTTATTGTTTTCAACCTTCTCGTCCGTCGTGGTACCGAAAATAACATGGGCATCTTCATCAGCCGCGTCAAACACGACATTCATGGCCTCGCTAATGTCATTAAGCGGGCAGTTGGGGTGAATGCGGAAGTGAACTAACACACCCAAAGCTCCGTTAATGGTCATGTTGTCAAGTAGAGGTGATTCGATGGCGTTTTTCATGGCCTCAATGGCAGCACCTTGTCCTTCGCTCTCACCTACGCCCATGAGCGCCATACCGCGATGGCTCATAACGGTTTGCACGTCAGCAAAGTCAAGGTTGATGTCGCTGTTGCTGGAAGAGAGTACCACAGAACTCATGCCACCAACTGCGCGTGCTAACACATCATCCACAATACGAAAGCTGTCTTTGATGCCAAGGTTTTTATCCACCAATGTGAGGAGTTTGTCGTTAGGGATAACTACGATGGAATCGCTCTCTTTGCGTAGCTCATTAAGTCCTGCTTCGGCAAGTTTGAGGCGCTTGCGTCCTTCAAACATAAAGGGGCGTGTGACGACAGAAACTGTCAAAGCGCCAATCTCTTTGGCTGCTTGCGCTACTACAGGAGCAGCTCCCGTGCCTGTGCCACCACCAAATCCTGAGGCAATAAAAACAATGTCAGCGTGTTCAAGAGCGCTTTTAATCTCTTCGTAGCTTTCTTCAGCCGCCTCTTTTCCCACCTGGGGAATCATGCCCGCACCTAGTCCTTTGGTGCGTTTTTCGCCCAGTTGAATTTTAGTGTAAGCAAGAGAATGGTCAAGGGCTTGGGCGTCAGTGTTTGCAGCAATGAGATCAATGCCACTAACACCTTCGCGCACCATGTGGTTTATCATGTTGCCGCCGCCACCACCAACACCGACAACTTTAATCTTTGCGCCGTAGACGCTCTTTGCTTCTTCAATCGTAAACCCGCTCATGTCCCATGCTCCTCTTAAAATAATTGTGTCAGTCGATGCCAAAATTTGGCCAAAGCATTATCGCCCTTGGGTTGTTGCCCAAGGTCTGTAATGCGCGCTAGTTTGTCTTTGGTTGACTCGACGGATTCGGGTTCGTCGAGCTTCATGGAGTCTTCTTCTTCCAAAATACGCTGTACGTTTTTGCCAGGCTCAATACTCTCGTCCTTGTAGCGCATTTTCTTATTTGAATCAATTTCATAGGGCGTAAAAGCCCCGCCGCCGTACATGATAAGTCCAATAGCTGTTGAATGGCCAGGGTCTCGAAGCGTCTCAAATAAACCTTCCATCTCCTTGGGTCTGGCAAGACGAATGGGCATGTTATCAAAAATAGCCGTGGCAAGTTCACGAATTCCCTCAAGTTTAGTGAGTCCGCCTGTTAGTACAATACCTGCACCGACTTGATCCTTAAAGCCGCTGTCTTCAAGGGTTTTTGCCAAAATCATTAAGGTTTCTTCGACACGTGCATAAATAACATTGGAGATAATATCTAGGGAGACTTCGTGGGTAACGTTTTCATCTCCAAGCACAGGCAATTCAATGAGCTCACTTGAGCTTGCATGCAAGGTTCCATAGTTGATTTTGACATTTTCTGCCGCAGGAAGAGGCGTGTGTAGGGCCATGGACAAGTCGTTTGTGATGTTGGATGACCCAACTCCTAGAAAATCGTTATAGCGAATGGAGTTCCCAGAATGAATGACCATGTTACACGAAGCACCACCCATGTCGATCACTACAACACCCAACTCTTTTTCGTCTTCGTTGACTGTTGCAATAGCAGAAGCATAACCGCCTAAAACGATGTTATCGATATCCACACCCGCTGATTTAACTGCTTTTTTGAGATTACTCAAAGAGGATTTTTGGGCGGTAATGATATGTACTTGTACTTCAAGGCGTGAGCCATTCATGCCCAAAGGGTCTTCGATGTGTTCTTGTTCGTCGACTTTAAAATTGTAAGGTAGTACGTGAAGTTTTTCGTATTCGTGAGGAATGTTGGCGTTGTGGTCTGCCATTTGCATGGCGCGGTTAATTTCACGAATGCCGATGTCGTGATTAGGAACATTGACTACCCCGTTACTGTCAACACTTTTGGTGTACGCACCTGAGATGGAAACGATGACTTTGTCATAATGGGTTCCCGCAACGCGCTTGGCATCACTGAGTGCCATTTTTATGGATTTTGAGGCAAGTTCGATATTGGTGATGACACCTTTTTTGAGTCCTTGTGCTTTGGATACGCCTGCACCCAGAACCTTCATGCCAACATCGTCTTTTTCAGCGATGACAGCACAAATTTGA
This sequence comes from Sulfurospirillum tamanense, assembly GCF_016937535.1. NCBI lineage: Bacteria > Pseudomonadati > Campylobacterota > Epsilonproteobacteria > Campylobacterales > Sulfurospirillaceae > Sulfurospirillum > Sulfurospirillum tamanense. The sequence continues at coordinate 66,636 of NZ_JAFHKK010000010.1, forward strand.
GAGGAGCCGATATCAATGCCCAAATACGTGGTGCTCAAATTAGTTTCCTTTATAGAAGTAGTCTATGGTGTAGCGTTTTTTGAGTGCCTCAATGAACGCTTGGTTTACTTCACTGTTTTTAGTCTGGTAAACATGCTCTCCGATAAGTTTGTTATACTGTTCTAACTTCGTTTGGTCAAGCAATTTTTGTTCCAAAATCTCGTAAAGAACGGCTTTGTCATCAAGGACAACATAACCTTTTCTCGTGTTGTTATCAAACACGCGTGAAAGAAAAACACTGCTTTCTTCTTCATTAAGACCATTAATGTCCACAACGCTATCGCGTGTGACAAAGCCAATTGTTTCGCCTCTAAAGAGGTCTAGCTGGGCTTTGGCTTTTTGTGTGAGGACTTCTTGCGTCTTTTCTGACATATAGGCATCTTTAATGAGTGGTTTTGCTTCTTCAAAGTCCATGGGGACAGGAGGGTTGATGGAGACAAGCTTCACAATCATGTAGCCTTCATCTGTGGCAATAGGCTTTAACACTTCGCCAGCAACTGCTTCTTTTAGGAGTTCTACTTCAAAAAAGCTATCAGACTCATATAGCACTTCTGTTTTTTCTGCTTCTATTTCCCCTTTTTTAAAGGTGAGGTAGGTGGTAAGCGCTTCTTTGCGTGCCATATCTAGGGCAACATCATGACGTACTTCTGGAAGAGCATCGATAAAATCTTTTAAGCGTCCATCCTCATAACGGTAGTTGAATTTATTTTCTTCAAAGAAAAGGCTAAGGGCTTCTTCGGCAGCAGTTTCAGTGGAAGCGGGCACAAAGATAGAGTCGATAGTATAACTCGTTGGGGTTAGAAAAAGAGATTTTTGCGGCTCCCAAAATGCTCTTAGGCTTGCTTCGTCCGTTTGGATTTCGTCTTGGTCAAGCTGGAGAACACGAACGCTTAGCCTGTCTTGCATGAAAAGTGCAGAACCAAAAAGTTCCTTTTCCTGTTCGGTAGCTTGTAGCTCAATAATAGGATTGAGTTTTTCGAGCAAAACTTGTTTTTTCAAGCCCTCTTCGTAGGTCTTTGCGGTAATGCCTGCATTTTGAAGTAATCGGTAGTAGAGGTCTTTGTCAAAAGCGCCGTTGGTGTGAAAGTTTTCATCTTTAAGTAAAGCATCTTTTATGTCGCTATCAAGAGCAATGAGTCCCAAATCCTTTGCGTAGTTGACCATCAAAGCTTCATTAATAAGATTTTCAAGAACGATTTTATCTAAACCCATCTGTTCGGCGCGCTCTTGGGTGAGTTGCCCATTAAACAGCGTATTGTAATACGAAAAATAATTATTGTATGCCATTTGGAACTCGGTGATACTGATTTTTCTTTCCCCGACTTTTGCAACAGCAGAGGAGCGATCGGCATTAAAGTCATAAGCACCCCATCCCACAAATCCAGCACCAACAAATGCAATGACGCTAACCCAAATGGTAATAACGAGGTATTTCCTATGACGTTGCATCCAAGTAATCATTCTTTTCCTTTGTTTGGTTAGCTTTCTTAAAACGTATGATTTTACTTCGTTTGTCTTTAAACGACCATAAAATCGGCATTTTTTTAAAATAATTAACAAACAAAACTACGTTTGTTAGTTGTAAAATTAAATACGGTGTTCGTTGGCGCGGTGAAGGAGTTTACAGCTGTTTTCAAGGACTGCAATATTTTTGGCAATTTGGTGAATATCGCGCTCATATGCATAGACACCGTACCCGCGAATAACGATGATATTTGTTTTTTGCTCTTTAAGATGGCGGTAGATCTCTACATCAGCCCGTTCGTACCAATCTTCAAATTGCTTAGGGTCATACACGTGAATGGTGCCAAATTGCATTGCGCCAAAATAATCTTCAGGTGTGATAATGCTATGCGTGAGTGTGTATGCAGTAGTAAAAGGGGGCATTGCGTAACAAATATATTTTGCTTCAGAGATATTTTTATAGATATTGAGGTGAATGTCCGCATCGATACTCGCCTCATTCCAGCGGTAGTCTTTTTTGCTTGAGAGTTCAATCAAATCCGAGGATTTTAGGCCATCAAAAATGGCATCTTTTTTGTTGATAATGAACCGATTGTACTCTACACGCGCGGAAATAGAGCCATGATAAATACCAAAAAAGTTTTTCCTAAACATAGAAAGTGAGATTTCTTTGAGTTGATTAGCCAGATACTCTTCAATCATCTTTAACCTTTTTAAATCTGTGTTTGGGTATTATACCACCACTTAAGCCTCGAAAGGATTGGTTGTGAATATCCCCCATGTGCCCGTACTTCTCAAGGAGATAACAGACGCTTTTTCTGCTCTTGATGAGGGCGTGGTGGTTGATTGTACGCTGGGGTACGGCGGACACAGTGAAGCTATTTTGGAGGCAAATCCAAAGATTAGACTTATTGGGTGCGACAGGGATGCCCAAGCGGTTGCCTTTGCCAAAAAACGTTTGGCCCGCTTTGGGGAAAGAGTGCAGATTATCCATGCGCCTTTTTCTACGGTTATTTCACGTATTGACCCTTTACATGTAAAGGGAATATTAGCCGACATTGGTGTCTCATCTCTTCAGCTGGATTTGCCTGAGCGGGGGTTTGGATTTGACTCAGATGTGTTAGACATGCGTATGGATCCCACAATGCCCCTTAGCGCTTACGAGGTTGTTAATACCTACACCCAATCCCAATTGGAAGAGATTTTGCGTGAGTATGGCGAGGTGCCTCAATGGCGTATGCTGGCCGAAAAAATCTGCAAAGCCCGAGAAATTGGCCCCATAACAAGTGCAAAAATGTTAGCTGAAATTGTAGGCAGGGGACGCACCCAAGGGCGTAAAGTTTCTCCTGCAACGCTTGTTTTTCAGGGGATTCGCATTGAAGTCAATGATGAACTTGGTGAGTTAAGCGGGCTTTTGCGCTCTATCGAAACAGCGGGTTTAAAAAGATGTTTGGTAGGTATCGTCTCCTTTCACTCTCTTGAAGATCGCATGGTGAAGCAAACGTTTAAGGCATGGCAAAAGGAATGCATTTGCAATCCTTTTGTGCCTCGATGCATGTGCGGAGGCGGTCATGCCCTTGGTAAAATCATCACAAAAAAACCCATTGAACCAAGCGAAGAAGAGATTAGAAGCAATCCTCGTTCGCGCAGCTCCAAGTTACGATTTTTTTTAATTGATGGAAAGAGGGCGCATGAATGAAGATCGCCAAGAGCTCCTTGGTGAATACGACAAGGAGCAAAGCAGAGAAAAAAACCTTGATCTGAAAACCTTGGCTCTTGTCTACCTAACAATGCTTTTTTTCTTAGGGATTTTTCTCCCAAAAATTTACATTAAAAATGAAATTTATTATATTAGCCGTGACATTAGTGGTTTGTACGGGCAGTATGAGATTTTACTGGAAGAGAACAGGGAACTGCGCCTTGGCATTGAGTCGATTCGCTTCAAAAATCAAGTGCTAGACGTGTTGTTTTTGGAATAACTGGTGTTATTTTGGAACATTGACAAGGCGATCTAGTACGTAGTGTTCCCATTCTTTGGTAGGTATTTCATTCATTTTTAAATCTATATAGATGGCTTCAACTTTTTCGCTGTATTTTTCATAGGAAAAATGGGGAAAATGAATCTGCCATGCTTGTTTGATGAGGCGTGAAGTCATCTCGTCTCGTAGCCAATCTTGAAAAAACTGAAAACCAACAAACACACACGATGTGGCAAAGATAGTCCCAATAATAGAAATGTGAAAATCAACATTCACTAACACAACATGGGTTAGCGCAGTAATGGGAACAAGAACTATGGCACACAAAATGGCATAGATAATGTAAGCATTGCTTATGTTAGTGCGAAAATTTAACACCGCAGGGTCGATGTGCATCCCTTCATTATAAAGGGCATTTGCGCGTAGTAAATCACGATAGAGTACGGGTTGTTTGGAGAGGATAAACACGTACCCAAGAATCTTTTCTTTTAACTGTTGAATTGTTTTCATAGTGCCTCCCTAATGCTGACGCGAGTGTACCATAGCAATGCTTATGGATTCACTAATTCGGGTCGGTATTCAAAGTGGAAGGTGTCAAAATGCTTCCATCTTCCACCCCAAACAAACCCGTGTTTTTCAAAAATGTGGACGATAATTTCGGGGATTTGGTTGCGGTAGGCTCCTGTTTTGCTCCATTGCCAATAGTCGCCCTTTTGGGTGTTAATGTCTATGGCGATGCCGTAACTGTGTGCACTTAATCGGTTTGTTTTGGCGATGGTGCGGTAGTTATGCGTTCCTGCAGGATTGTCGACGTAGGAAATGAGTTCAGGAGGTAGGGCGTCTAACGCATCCGAAACCGCTTGAAGCGCTTTGGCTGCTCCGTGGTCACCATGAAAGCGTAAGAGCTGATTGGTGTGGCTTGGGAGCCAGCGCACGGCAACAAGGCGCGATTCTACTTCCTCTTTGGTCTGTCCGTAAAGGGCTTTAAAAAACGCATCATTTCTAGCGCGCCCTGGGTTGGAAGTGGGGATTTGCAAGGGAAGCAATGCAGGATAAGGGGCAAAAAAATGGTCTTTGATGCTAGGATTTTCCAAAAGCATTGCCGCGTCTTTTTCTTCGCCATCATCAAAGGGGAGTTTCGTGCCATCGTGAAACCACACGGTGTTGTCTGTGATGTGCGAAATGGCATCTGGGTAGGCGTTTGCTAAGCGTTCTTGGGGAGATTTTTGCGAGACAAGTGTCATCCCCTCAAGGCGCGAAAGCAGTAGATCACTAGAGGCTACCAAAGGATGGTTGGCGCCTACATGTAAATCAGACACAATAGCTTTGCCGATGACACCGCGCCCCTCTAAGCCCAAAAGAGAAGTTTTGATGCCCCATACATTGTGCATCACGACGGGCGTGTTCTCGTGTGTGCCTGCGTAAAGCATGATGTGCCCAGGAAGGTATAGCAGTGTTAAAAAAGGTTTGCCAAAGCGTGTAATCATGGCCTCTTTTTCCTTGTTTGAAAGATGTTTAAGTGAAAGGTAGGTGCCGCTTTTCTTTTGCGCGGCAGAGTTGCGCGGTAACCAAAGGCCAAAAGGGGCAAAAAAATCTTTGGTCATGGCCGAACAATCCCGATGGTCAAAAAGTCCACCCCACCCGTAAGGCTCATTTAGTAGGGTCTGGGCAACATGCGCGAGGGTTTGGGCATTCATGGGGAGGGGCCAAGGCTGGGTTTGCTCGGGGTTTAGATAAAGCGACGTTACATGTAAATCTTTTTCGACCTTAAAAGCGGTGTTTTGGTCCAGAAGTGGCAACAAGGTGCCTAGTTTTGCGTAGGTTTCAAAACGTGTAGAAACAAGGGGCGTGTGGTCTTGTAAAATCATGGTTTTGGGTGAACGCTGGATTTTTTCTTGCAAAGTTTGGTCGATGATGGTGATTGCAGAAGCGGGAATCCACCCAAAAGAGGAGCTACTTAGCACAAAGGCCCAGCCGCCGTCTTTGGAGTAATGGGAGAGTTTGAGGGGTGTCATGAGTGAAATGCGCGTATTTTGGTTGTAATCAAAGGGAAATCCCTCACCCGCTTTGGCAAAGGAGCGAAAAAGAGGCAAGTGGGTTGGAAAATTGCGTAAGGCACTGTTTTCTAGGGTGATGGCGTTTTGATTTAACGAACCAAGGGCTTCGATGTTTGCCTCTTCGCGCAAAGTATCAAACCATGCTTGTGTTCGGGGTTGTTTGGTTTCGCCGTAATAACCCTTGAAGGGAAGGTAAACCCGCCAAGGCCATGTGGCGTCTTCTGCGGTGATGTCAAGGCCTTTTTGCGTCCACGGCATAAAAAATGCTTCTTGGTACCACGTACCTTGGTTACTCGTAGGGACAACGTCTTGCATGAGCTTAGGAAGAGCGTGTGCATAAGAAGGCGGGGTGAAAACAGGAGGAGAGAGCAGGCTACAACCTCCCAAAAAAACGCCCAAAAACACCACCAGTAAAATGCGCATAACTCCCCCTTTCTCTTTATTTGCGTATAATAGCAAAATTTTACAGACGATGGAGACCGTGTGCTTGAGCCCCTTAAAGAAGCGTTAAAACATAACCATATTTTTCTCACAGGCGGCGGTGGCGTGGGCAAAAGTTACCTCACGCATGAGTTGATTCGTGATTACCGTAGCAGGGGAGAAAGTGTTGTGGTTTTGGGAAGTACGGGCATTAGTGCTGTACATGTAAACGGCCAAACCGTACATAGTTTTTTTGCTTTTGGGATTGCTAACGAGAGTGAGACGATGTTGCGCAATGATAAGTATAACAAACAGCGTTTGAAAGAATTACGCGAGATTTTAGAACGGTGTGCGCTGCTGGTGTTGGATGAGATTTCCATGGTGAGTGCTTCGCTCATGGAGATGATACGTTACCGATTAAACCAAGGAAATTTCGCAGGAAGGCTACTGTTTGTGGGGGATTTTTTTCAACTCCCTCCTGTGTCAAAACGCACCACTAACAGCCTGTTTGGTGATCCGCTCTACGCTTTTGAGAGCGATGCTTGGGAAATTTTTGCACCTAAAATTTTTGCATTGTGTGAGCCAAAACGCACCAGTAATGCGCGTTTTTTTGAGGTGTTAGGCCGCGTGCGCGAGGGCGATAGTGGCGCGGAAGTGTTGGATTATCTGACGGCATTGATGCACAACACCCATGCATGGGAAAAAGACCCGACGGTACTCTTTGGCAGAAATGCCGAAGCAGATGCGCTCAATCGCTTGAAACTGCGCGACATTGATGCGCCACTTGTGACCTTGCCCTCCAAAGAAACCTTGCACGACGCGGCCTTACATGTAAAGCGCCTAGAGGGATGGAAAAAGAACCTTCCCGTGCAAGAAATCATGGAGTTAAAAGTGGGCGCGCGGGTGCTGTTTTGCACGAACAAATGGGGCAAATACATGAACGGCGAGCATGGCATTGTCCGTGAAATTGAAGAAAATGCCATTTGGGTAGAAAAAAACGGCGAAGTGGTAGAGGTAGAACGCCATGAATTTGTGCTCAACGAACCCCATGCCAAAGGCGACACCATCGAAGAAAAACCCGTGGCGAGTTTGCTACAGTTTCCTCTAAAGCTTGCCTACGCCATTACGATTCACAAAAGCCAAGGGATGAGCATCAACACGCTGGTGTGTGACATCGACCATATTTTTGAGGCGAGCCAGTTTTACGTAGCGATTAGTCGGGCGAGGGAGCCTGCAGATTTGCTGTTGCGTTATACGCGCGGGGATTTGCGCGCTCACATGCAGCGGTGCATCCGCGTGGATGAGCGCGTAAAGGCATTTTACGCCTTACATGTAAGCACGAGGTTGGATTAGAACTCTGTGTAAATGTGCTTGGTGCTAGCCATGTTTTGAAGTGATGCGGAATGGGTTTTTCATTATAAAGCCCTAAAAACTAAACAACAACATGTTCACTTAAAAGTAACGATATAATCACAATATCTTAAAAAAGTGAATTT